>NZ_JBITWA010000001.1:0-304659 GCF_044543425.1 Bacillus sp. NPDC077411
CATCTTTAATGGAAAACTCTTGGAGATAGATATCTCCGCAATCTATTCTAAATAATCTTTCTGATGTTTTATGCTTCATAACTCTTCCCCTTGTAAGTCATATTTTCATTACTTCTTTTATTAAGCAATCTTATTCCATTTAACTCCCTTCTCCTTAATAACAATTATCTCAAGATTTAATCATTTATACAATCAGATATTCCAGAATATGGACCGATTGCTGAATAAGAAAAAATCCTGCACATCAACACAGGATTTTGATCAAACTTTTTTACATATTATCAATCTTTATTTTAAACGATCAGACTTTTTTATAAATTATCAAACTTTGTTTTAAAGCCACAATATTTCCTTATATCTGTTTGTATACATCCGCGTATGCAAATTTTAACTGCTCACGCAGTTGCTTTTTCTCTTCTTCTAACTTCTTAATCTTACGTTTCAAAGAGGCGATAATTGCATCTTTATTGTTTTCATCTAGCTCACACTTGATTTGTTTTGGCGTAGGAGTTTCCGCTTGTTGCTGGCGCAGGCTCTCAATCCGTTCACGCAGTTCACGGTTATTGTATAGCGTGGCTTTTGCTACGCCAGCCTCGCTTGCCACACTATTAAAATTGATAGGATCATTGGCTCGCACGAGCCTTTGGATGGCTTTATCCACCTTTTGCGAAGTAGTCGCTTTTCTTGATGCATGAATTGCTTTTAAATGTTCTTTACGGTCATAATTAGTCATTTTTTCACACCTTGCTTTCTTTTCATCCGATCTTGTCTTCCAAAGATAATATTACCTTCGCGGATATTGTTTAAAATGTCATGATAACGTTGTAGGTTTCTCTCCTGTTTTTCTACCATATCATCCCGACCGTGCTGTTTTGCGACCTCAATGGATTTAGATGTTGTTTTTACGTGAAGCGCATACTTTTGTACATCATATTCTGAAAAACCGATTGCCAAGTCCTTACATGGACTTCCACCATTACACGTAAGACAAGGAGGTGCTTCCATATGAGGACAATTCCCTTTCAATCGGGCATGACACGTCCCGTACGGGTTGTCCATCGCGTTCAACTTATGATCCTGCCAAAGAGAGCGCAGAATGTCCTCTGGGATGTCTTCGTCCGATTTAACTTCTTGCACCTCGCCATTTAGGTCAAAACTGAACACACCTTGGTTGATAACCGATTCAAATGCTTTTCGCTTCGTTTCATCCAACAGTTTGGCATACCGTAAGGTCATTTCGGGCGAGGCATGCGCCAACAGTTCCTGTACAGTTAGAATATCTGCACCGCCATTTAACATTTTGATGGCGTAGGTATGTCGAAATTGATGCAGTTTAAAGTGGAACAGTTTTCCATTCTCATCTAGAATGTTCTTTTGTTTTGCTAGTTTGTTTAATTCTCGTTGAATCCATTTTTGATAATAAGGATTGCCTTTTCGAGAGCCACGATAATGAACGAAAATTAACCCTTCGGGGTTATTCTCCTGGTTGCTGTTCTCTTTGGATTTGTGAATGAAAACAGCGAGGATATTTGCCAAATCTTCGTCAATTGGGATTCGGTGTCCTTGTACGTAGGTCTTCTCAATATTCGTGACAATGGAGTATTTCCCGTTCAGACACTCTAAACAATTAGATGTGAGTCCCAATACATCTGAAATACGTAATCCTGTTTTAAAAGCAACCCATACCACAGGAATGGCCTCTTTGTGTAAGTCATCGATGTGCATAAAGAATTGTTCTAACACAAAGTCAGGAATGTAATCAATTTGATCAACAGACTTCTTTTTTCGTTTCGGCTTGTCTTCAGGAAAGAGTAACAATCGTATATTGGTTTCAGGAGCAATATCGTATTCGTATCGCTGGATGTCTTCCAAGAACTTTCTTATGACGGTCAGTATCATTAATATATATTGTTCAGGGCTCGCAATTTTTCGAGTCAAATTATTTCTTGCATAATCATGTAACCATTGAATATACCGTTCCATATGTGATCGTTTCAATCCTTTTAAATTCGTCCATGAAGGTTCTAAGGAAAATATAAGTGACAAGAACTTTGGTAAATAAGCTAGATAACTTTGAGCTGTACTCCATGAGAAATGATTCTTACTAAGTAAGCGTTGTTTAATATATTTTTTAATATGCTGACGCATTTCCACTTGTTCAATTTTGGTGAAATTAATGTAATAGTTATTCTGGCTTTTGTTATAGGTAACTCCATATTTGTCATACAAGACCCGCACATCCCATCGATCTTTCTCCCATTCTTCACGCGTATCGGTCAGCGGAAAAAGATAGGAATGAATAACTCGTAAAAAGTTTGCTGTGGGTGTTTTTTGTGTGAGAACACCATATGTTATGTCTCTTACATTTTGTTGTGTTGGAACACCTTGCTGTTCAAGCCAAAACCACCATTCCCGTTCTGTTTGGTCGATGTCTAAATTAAGAAGAGAGGGAAGGGCAGGATACTTTTCGTTGAGAAATGCCGTTAACCTTCGCAAGTACGTTGGTTGCCCATTAAATACGCTGTTTAATGTCCATTCTTCCTTAAATAATTTCTGATACCACACATATTTTATTTCTAGATTAACAGTCGCACTATTAATTTGAAAAGACATATTCTGTCTTCCTCTATAATTCTTCGCCACCTCCTGAAATTGCGAAATGTTTTCTAAAAAGCTGGGATTCCAAACATCGTGAACCAAAAAATAGGGGTCTTTCACGTGCTGGGTGGCAACAGAGCCATCTTTCTCTATGATCTTCACGGGATAACTCGACAGCTCGCACTTCAATCGTTCATGAAATCCAAGTTGTTCTGTATCAATCTGATAAGTTTGTTTCATTCTCTCACGACATTCTGTTGATTGATTTGAAATGCGTCCTGTGCCTTTTCCCAATCCTTACGGATGTCTTCGTCCGAAGGATGAAGGTAAAGGTTCATGGTCGTTTGGATTTGTGAATGACCAAGGCGTTCTTGCACCTGTTTAATATCCTTCGTCTCCTGATAGTACATTGTAGCGTGCGTATGACGAAACAGGTGAGGGTGGACATTGATTCCTGTTTTCTGCCGCAACCGTTTGAACAGAGCTTCTACATCCCCATAGGTCATTGGTTTACCCGTATTCTTACCGCGCAGTTTGACGAACACAAAGTTGGTTTCGACGTCCAATTCGTCAATGACTTCGTACAGGTAGTCATCATATAAGTCCATGAGATCCTGTGAAACAAAGATTTCCCGTTCTCCTGTTTTCAGTTTCGCACCGTTCTCTAATTCCCCACGATCCGTCAAGCGAATGCGATGCCCTTTTTGATGACTAAACTTGAAATCCTCTAAAAATAATGAAAGAGTCTCTCCAATTCTTAATCCCGTCTCAAACAGGAGCTGGATGAGAAAGGTGTCCCGTATATTCGTTGCTGCCGCTAAGACCTGTTTCACCTGTTCTTTTGTAAGCGTCTGCACCCTCTTGCGAGGTTCTTTTACCTTCAACACATTCCGCATAGATGGCTTGTCCTTGTTGACGTGATGAAGGAAACTCTTATACCGCGTTCTCCCGCCTGTAAAGACCTGACGTATCAATTTCTCTTCCATATCACGCGGTAACTCTTCATTTCGGTACAAATAGTCATAGAAGTTTGTGACAGCGGTGATCGTAAGATTTACCGTTCTCTCTGTTTTCTTTGCCTGCACAGATCGAAGGGACGTTACTTTGGTGCTCTCATACGGATTCCGAAGCCACCCCACAAACTCCACCAAGTCCTCTAATCTAATACTCTTGTAATCTTTCTCTGTTTCTTGTAAGTACAGGAAATACTGTTTTAGTGCATAACAGTACGTTTTCTGTGTATTGTTGCTTTTTCCTGTAACATCCAAATACTTGAGGTACTTCATCACAGGAATTACAGGAATGCCTTCATTATCTACTAATATGTATCTCTTTCCATTCTCTAGGATCACCTCTTGTACACGCATAGACCTTTACCTCCTAAACCCTTTTACGCTCGGTTTACCGACCACGCTACGCCTCCCGCTGTGGGCTTTGTTCTCTAACTAATAAAAAACACATTTCATTAATGACATTATATACATAATAGACAATTTTTTTGAATATCTGGTTATTATATCTATTTTGTATAAAAAAATAGGATATATATTCTATATTGAACATGCTATCCTATTATCATTTTAGTATAGTTAATTTTTCCAAGGGACATTTTTTATTTGTAATCCGCATAAAAGGTGTCTATTTTCCTTGCTCTTTTTTATCATATAAAACTTGATTGTGGGAGCAATGAAAATGAATTGACTCAATGATAACGTTTCAAATCACAGATTTCCATCATAATCTCCTGCAATTTCAACTTCTGCATCAAGAAGTGCTTCATCTTGTTCTGGATTATCAGGATCAAGATATGTCCGACATTTTGCATACATCCATATGTTCATTGGACGATTATTAACAATTTCAACTTCATCAAAGTCAAAATCAGCATGTCTTCTCAAATAATCTTCAATAATTTTCTGTAAGTCTTCTTCATTAATCTCTAATTTTCGCTCAACAAAACCTTCATTACTGTAGTATTTGGTTGGATATACGTCACGCATTGATAAAAATTCCTTCCGTTTCAAATTTTTTTGAATTAAAATCCTAAAATATAACTTGATATAAGTATTGCAAATTGGGTTTCTTTGTCCATCCCCCGAAAAGGGGGATTAATACAAAATATTCAATATTAGTTGTAGAAGAATTTAAGGTTCAGCCTTAGTTGTTAGATTTGTAACATAAACGTTCATTTTTGTTACAAATCAGATTACTTTTCCCTAATTGCAGCTACGCTGGTATTGGGCCATAATGAAATGAGTTGTCATCTTTCTTAATCTTTTTCAAATCACATCTCTCTTCCTAAAAATTGTATATTTATTTAAAAAGATTATTTATAAGGTTTTTCAACTTTTGAAAAATAGTTAATTTCTTATTTTGATGTTTGGTATCATGATGTCTATTTTTTATAGGATTATTTTGCGAAGTATGATGCTTAGAGGTTTGTATCTTCTTATTTAGATTTTCATCTGTTTCATTAGTAGTTGCTGCTATTTGTTGTAGTGTACTAGTTTTTTTGACTTCGTTTGAAATAGTCAACTTAGATACATCTTTTTTCTTTACTAAATATGGTGTTTTAAAATTTTGCGCTTTGGAATTAACTTTTTTTTGTTGAATATTTTTTTTCTGAGGATAAGGACAATTAATTTTGTCTCCGTTTATTCTTGGTGTTATAGTTGATTCAATAGTAATTTCTTTTACACGATATGCTGAATGGTCTTCTTTCGTTTTGTCAGAAAGAGTTTTTTTAGAACTCTGTACTTGTTGTAAATTTATAATCTCGTCTGTGGTTAAAGGTTTTTGAAACATATAACAAATCCCATCATTTAAATGATATCTATTTTCAAAAGAGCCTTCTAAACGAATAAAGCAATTAAACATGTATACGCCTTCATTGTTGTGATCTTTATTGTCATATATGTATAGATTCCCATTTTTAATAAAGCGCTCTAATTCTAACTTTACATTATAGTAATTAGGAACGCTGTCTATATTCGTCTTAAATAAATAACCATAATAATAAAATTTTTCACTTTGTATGGAATCTTTTTCAAGCTGGCATAAATACAAAGTTTGTTTATCTGGTGGATTCATAACTACTTTATTGAATTTGAAAATTCTTTTTGCATTATAAAAATTTATATAAAAAGTTTCTTTTCGACCTGCTTTCTTTATTAAAGAGCATTTTTGTATAAAACCTTTGTCGTTTAAAATATAAAGTGAATCAGCCTTATTTAAATATACTAGTTCATTGGAAATACGTTCGGTTTGATTTTTCTTGAAATCATCAAGTTTCACTCGGCTGATATGAAAAATCCATAGCACAGGAATTTTTGCTTTACTATAGTCTTTTGTCCGAGTTATTAACTCTTCACGTTCTATTTTTGATGCTTGAAATTCGACCACAAATGGTTGACCATTTTCATAGATAACCATATCAGCTCGTCTTCCTGGAATAAGGATTGCTTCCATATCAACTTTAAGTTCCGGTCGATATTTTTTTAAATGTTTAAAAAAGTTCTCTTTCATATCTGCATGTTTTTTAGATTCACCTGTGGTACTAAACGCACAAGCACTACCTGGTACATGCGCAAAATGATGAATCCTTTCATTTCCTTTTCTGGGATTGACTTGTGCTTTACAATGTGGACAGAAATATGTATTGCCATCTCCTCTTTCAGCTATCCAAATATAGGAATCTTCACCATTTTGATTCATAGCACGCTGCATAGCCATTAAAACACCTCTTTTATAACTAAAATAAATTGATTCCAAATTATTATGAATACCATAATTGTACATTAGTTCCAATAGTAGGTGGAGATAAAGATAGAAAAAATGAGTTTTACAAAATATAAAAAATGTTAAACTCAAAAAAACCAGTGATTTCATGTACACGTACTGATATCACTGGTTTTTTGTATGGATATTTAACACTCAATTTTACAAATTATAAAAAGGTATGAAATTAGTTTTACTTTTTATAAATAAATGTCCCAAATATCTATCTAGAAAAATTTTCCTATGTGGCGGGTTATTCTTTGAATTATTTCCGTATGCCTTGAAGGGTCCTTTTCTTATTAACCAAACACTATGTTTTTTAATTTGAAATTGCCTTTCTCTTCTTCCTTGAAAACAACTTATCATTAATCAAAACCTTTTCGGTTTCATTAATTACATCTTTATCGATCGCCTGCTCAAATTCCTTCGTCATACCATACAACTTAGCTAAACTTAGCACCTGTTCCTTCGCAGACATATTCACACTTCTGAACATTGGAACGATTTGCGAGGATACATGACGCTTATCATGTCCAAATTTAAAATCTTTTAGTTTTGTTACAAGTACATCACAAAGTTCTATTATATAATCATCATCACTCTCTCTCATCATATCCACGATTAAATTGGTTAGATGAGTTTTATTAAGCGCCTGATGATACCCTGTACATAAATTCAATAATTTCATTTGTTGACTTCTCTCTCCATAATCTAAAGCAGGATTAATTGCATAGTTTAAAATCCCAGCAACAATACTTTTATCTATTGATTTTAGAAAAACTTCTTCTATTTCCTCTGCACTTACATTACTTTGTAGCAATGCGTCTAGTGCTTCATATTGTTTTTCAACACCCTTGCTCTTATACGCTATGAAGAATTTCCCTACAGTTCTGTGAATAACATCTATATTATCCTGATATACACTGCCATTTAAGGCTGTAACATTTTGAACTAAAGCCACAAAACTTCTCACGCTAATTTCAGGAAATCTTGAATATAGTTCATTTAGGTATTCATTTATATCTATGTGAATATTCTTGATTAGAAAATCAGCATATACATTAAGATTATCTTGAGTAAAACGCTCTCTAACAGATTTTAAGAAATACAGCGCATCAAGTTTATCAGCATCCGTATCAACTCTTTGCATCACTACATTAATTACTTCTTCTGCTCTTCCCTCTGGCAAATTTGTTCCCATACACATTAGACCTTTTAAGGCTACGTCTGGATAATTTGGTATAATATTAAGAAGTAAACTCAAGAGACGCTCCAAATATGCCTCATCAATGAGTGGTGCGTTTACCTTCAATAACTTTAGAAATCCGTTTGCCCAGCTTTGATATTGGTACCACAAATGATTAGTAAAATATTCAATACCCTGTTCAATATTTTTTCTGATATAAATATGATTCTTTGCTTCTCGACCTAACATAGCATATGCTGTGTTTATTCTATCAAATTCATGTATACTAGCACTATTGTTATTAATCGGTGGCATCAAGTTACTGAAGAGTTCCTCCCTTTGTGTACTAGTAAAATACAGACTTGCTGTTTCCAATGGTCTATCGTATAGGGAAGAATTAGCTGCATGACTAATCAAGAAGTTGGAGGTTTTACTTAAATTATCCAAGTTATTCTCTTGTAATGCAGCAATATGTTCAATAAGCAGCGACATCTCCTCTGCAATCTGCTCATTATCTTTTTCTAATTCATTTATGATAAATTCATCTAGTCTTTCAGCTAACCCCTCAATGACATCTAAATCAAAGGAAATCATCCTCATAAATTGGGATAACCGTACTACATCTTTCGATTTTTCGAATTTGTTATCAGCTATTCCATGTATAATCTTAGCCCCTGTTTTCTCATCTATTTCAGAGATAGCTGGCTCTACTAAGTCCAAAATCTCAAACAAGAACGGTGCATTAGTAATACTGCTCAAACGATGTATCGTTTGAACAAATTCCTTCTTATATTTTTCTCTTATGAAAGGAGAAATCTCTAAAAATACCTCAACACATTCTTCCCAAGGTTCCTCACTCTCTTCCATATGTACAAGGAGTTGTTGATAAAAATTAAGGTTGAAGTAATCAGCAAACATATTGCGATTTCGTTGGTAAAGATTGAGCAGTTCAGCAAACGGATAAAAAATATAATCCTTATCCCGTGCTGCAATAAATGTTTTTATTTTGTTTCTCAAGCCTTCAGATAGATCCGTTTCATGATTGAGGAAATAGTCTATAGCATTTGTAATTTGTTGAATATAGTCCTTATCAGTCATATCTTTTCCCAAGGTTGTTTTCCAATTACTACTCTGGCTAAAAAGTTGGTCCATGACATACAATAAAGGTTCTTCTGCAATAGCCTTGCTCTCAGCTAATACGTAGACACTAAACAAATTTTTCAATTCAATTTGCCAAAGTCGCATATTAGTGATACCTATTACCCTTAACCTCTGAACAATAATATTTGCAAGCTCTGTTCTTTGTTCAATTGATATGTGCTCAATAAGCTGATATGCTGCCTTTAATACAGATGGCAAGTCCTTCGTTTTACAATTTTTTACTGTATCAATAACAACTAGTACAACGTGTTCTGCATGCGTTGCTTGTCCTAATATGGAAAGTACCCCTTTATCATTTCCGCTTACAAGACTTTTTTGAATGTTACGTTGCTTCTCATCACCAGCCATTAGTCCAACTGCATCTTGTGCCAAATAGATAAATGGCGCCATATTATCGACTGTAATGTGTTGTTGTGCAATTAAAAAATTCATCAAGCCCTCATAATCAGATTTCAATTTATACGCCGAACCTTTCTTTTCAAACAGCCTTTTAATCGTTGGTTTTACCGTCATTGTTTCCTTTTCTTCACTGTAATAAAAAGTAAGAAGGTCATCTAGAAAATTAAAATCTTTCGAAACATTCATATATACTTCGTTATAATCCGATTGGATAACCGATAACTTAGCTAAGAATCGTAATCCTCGTTCACTCGTTAGAAGTTTTTCTTCCAACTTCCTTCCTTCAGTCTCCCGTGCCTTTGCTATAAGAAGATTATTGGCAAATGTATTGAGTAGCTTTTTCACCTGTCTAGGCGTAGTTACTTCGGTATGGATAAGAATATCTGTTACAATCTCATCGAATCTGCTCCCACATAATTCGACCAATCCCTCAGCTTCTTGTCTCGTCAATTCTATAGCATATTGCGCCATATCACTTTCAATGATTGGTGGTAAAGGAATTCTAAAGTGGAACAACTTATCCAAGAATAGCTCCCCATCAATGTGTTCGGTAGATCTATTCAATTTCTCCTTTTCCAAAGCTTGAATTAAAATATTCTCATCGCAAGCTACAATGAAGATGCACTCATCTACATCCACAAAAGCTTTGATAGCATCCAAAGCAGCTACTACCTTTTTCGGGCTCAAACGATCTAAATCATCTACTATAACAATAAGCTTACGGAACTTTGGATTTTTCGTCTTGTATTTTTCAATCTCTTCTTTAAACAGCTCTTCATATTCATCAGCAGTTTCAACTGGTTTAACTAATTGTATATCTGCTGTTTTCTGCTGCGTAGAAGATTTTACAAAATCTTTTAACATCGCAGCCAAAGGTGCAATGATAATAGGCATCCATATATTTTTCTTAAAATATTCAAATGAATTTGCCATGTTTCCCTTAAGGGTGTTTTCGGTGAAAAAGGCATTAATTATATCCAAAATTAAAAGAGCTCCTGCAAATGCGGCTGATGAAGTTAAACAGAGGAAACCTAATAACACAAGTAAAGGTTTTAGTTCCTTAATTAATCCCTTGATATTATGTGTTTTATCTCCAATGACAGCACCTGCTCTGAATTCCCGAAACATCTCTTGATATTGTTTAAGAACACTCGCATTTTTGTCTTCATTCAATTTTCTCCAAAGACTCTTCAGAAAGGCTTTTTTTAGAGAGTCATTTTCATATTTCCATGCATTAATTTCAAAAACCTTGTACTCATCTTTACCATGCAGTTCTTTCGTTAATAGATTTATAATAGATGACTTACCTACACCCCATTTACCAATTAAAGCAATATTAAAAGGAGGATTATGTTCCATAATAATTCTCTTAATATTTTTCACATAATCATGATGATGAAATGAATCATCTCCTTTGTTTTCTAGTGCAGAGTCTTTTAAGAAATACGATTTTTCCAATTCATGCCCTCCTTAGTAAGTTTATCAGTTCTCTTGAAATCTGATTCTTTGTTTTGTAAAGTACTATACTTAGTTTATCGTTTCAAATGATTTTATAAAAGGGGTACGGAAACGATTCAAAGAATAACCCGCCACATCTGTAAAAAATAGAATTTCTGTGTATTTTTTACTTTTTAGAGCCCGAAATACGATATTTAAATTATTTTTTAACGATATATATTTTTAAATTTATCCCAATAGAGTGTACTTAATTGGAATATTAGACTATTTGTTGATTTTCCTAAGATAAAAGCATCCCATATGACTTGTCCCAAAAGTTTAATTGGAAAAATTTTCAGATGTGGCGGGTCAATGTACGAATCGTTGCCGTATGCCATATAGGCGTATTACTAACAAAACGCGAATTTCGTACGCTAAGGAATTTTCAAGGCGAAAAATAGATTTCGCCGTACGTTAAGAAGGTTCCATAAACGATATTTCGCGTTTTGTTGGTTCTAACCCCAGCACTAAAAGTAATTACTATCTATTAGTATTTAAGATACCTAAACATTTATTTAAAACATCTTCATTATTAATAATAATAATACGGAGTTTTTTTCGAGCTCTTGTAACCATTTGAAAGAGCATTTTTGTTACATCATAATAATACTTAATCCCTCTAGTTGTTAACTGTCCGTTTTCGTTGTAGAAAAAGTACTCATCTATCACAGCAACTACATTATCATATTCCTGTCCCACTACATTATGTGCACTTTCATCAATTGAACTTTGAAATTTATCATATGGAAAATTATCGTATTGGGAAGGTGTATATCTTATTATTTTCCATTCTTGTTCTCTTAGTACTTCCATATAACTAAGTGCCCCAACATTTGATTTAAAGTAATGGATATCAACATTAGAGTAATCTTGATTTGAATCTCTTTTAGACAAATCAAACAAGTTTTTTATGAACGCTGCCAATTCTTTATTAGTTCTAATCTTATCTGTCAGCTTATAATGAGTAGGGGAGACCTGTTCTTTTATAAATTCAGGAATATTGTTATCAGTTTCCCATTTTGCGAGACATTGTGCAGGATCGTATGAAAAAACACATTTCGCTTTAGTTTCTTTAATTTTTGATAGTAAATCCTCTAATTGGATTTTAGATATTCGCTGAACCTCATCAAAAATTATAAGATCAAAGTTTTGAAGATTGTATAATCTGTAGTTCTTAACAGGCGCAATTGTCCAGTTGTGGTTATTTATTAATTCTCTATGCCCATCATTCAAAGAGCCGCAGTGAAAAATCAGAACTCGCTGTGAATGATTTATATATTCTTTAGCAATGTCATATGTAAGTAGTGTTTTACCTGTTCCAGCATAACCTTCAACTGAAATAAAATTAGGACCAGTTTTTGTAGGTAATCTTAAAATTTGTTTTTTAACATTACCTTGATGCTCGGTCAAAAAATATCTACCTGCTAGAAAATCCTCTGTAGAATTGAATGGAGAAACTAGATAATTAGAGGGATTGAAATAATTATGTATGTTTCCAATATCTATTAACTTTTGTTTTTCAAGTTGTTCAATTAAAAAAGATATTTCCACTTCTATAAAATCTTCATTATCATTTAGAAAATAAACTTCCTTTTCTGATGCAACATACGTGAAATTTAAAACTTCTTTACCTGAGAAGCCAAGATAATACTTATTCTTTATCAACTGCTCTTTCATTTTAATTCCTGTGTTCACTTTTTTTAATTCTATATTTATAATCGTGTTCTCACCAAAACGTAAAAGGTCAAATTCCTTTCCTATTTGATTAATTGTATAACCTATATAAAAGCCTTCTGTAATACTCACGCTTTTAAATACTGAAAGCAGCTCTATTGCTAGTGATTTTAGGTCCACTAATTCTGCATCTTTAATTTGAACATTAAAATTATTAGTGTATGAATCGAAGACAGTTTTTTCTAACGTTTCTTTTGCATTTATCAAAGATAATAAATTTATAGGTTTCAAGTTTCTCTTTCCTTTCAGAATAGGATTAACGCTCAAAATATACATAATTGATACATCTGTTAGATTGATAATTATATTATAGGATGATGATGCATATAATGAAAATTTTTGTAATGTTATGCTTCCCGGGGTACCACCAGCATTTCGGAAAAAAACACGCTAAGAGTATGCAAGATTTTATACAGTTTTTTGGCTAATCCAGTAACAAACAAGAGCCCTGAACCCACGCCAGGATAGGAATGTATAAAAAGATGAATAGGATTATAGAAAAAGAAAAAGGGCGAATCCCTACTTTCAAAGGGAATTCGCCTTTTTCTCGCTACCGATAATGATGCGTTATGTTAACAGAACATGTATAGGATATACAATCCAAATTACATAACATATAATTTTTACCAAATGATACAATAAAAAAAGGAGGAAAACACAATGAATATTCTTATGCAAACTGTCGATGTTACATTTAATATGCTGTATACGTTTTTTTCAAAGGGAATTTGGATAGTCCTATTCTTCTTTTTCTTGAATAGATTGTACGAAAACCAAAAATTGATGGTAGCATCACGTATAATTACTCCCATACTTCTTGGACTTTATCTCTTATACATTATTTTAAGACCACTATACCACCCTTTCTGATAGGGAGGGGTTTGCTGTAACATAAAAAGTAGGGAGGAATATAGTCATGGGAAATGTCAATCCAATCGGTATTGTTATACTGATAGGGTTTATTCTTTTGTTAGTTTTAGCCGTTAAACGAATCAAGAGCAAATGGTTTTCAAAATGATGTACAAGTCCCTCTATCTGAATAAATCAGTAACTTCCAATAACAAGAATTATGTCAATGAGCTGTCCATATGGACAGCTCATTGTATTTTTTGCTTAGCTTAGTTTTTTTCCAATTCACGGGATCCTAAGAAGAACCCAGTTACTAATTTAGAAACATTATCTTTAAGTTTATAACCTTCACCAGATTCTTTTAATACAGAAATCTCATTTTTATCATTAATTAAAACAGAAAGAATTTCTTTTGAACCATTTTTAAAGTTAATTTCCATTTCTCCGTGTAAAGATTTTTTTTCCTTTTCATCTAAACGAGATTTAATTGGTGAACCATCTTTTATTGTTTTGACAATAGCTTTAATTAATGATTCATTTGTAGTTTGAGCATTACTAGTTATTAAATGACCATCATCGTTTTGTGATTTTAATAATTTTATATGTTCTATTTCATTATCTTTAAATATCATCAATTCTGTTTTTGAAGTATGCGAAGAACAACCAATTAAACTAAAAATTAGTATACTTGCAAAGAAATAATAAAATAGTTGCTTCATTTTTAAATCCCCTTTCCTTTTAAATATACTATTATTCGGTTTATTGTACAATTTTTTCCATACGTCTATTGTTTTTTACAACATAAGTTAATAGGGGACACATCGCCATCAACTTTAGAATGCTAAGAAAGTATATGTAAGGCTTATTCTTTTAAATTTCTACGACTGTACTAAAAATAGACAAAACAAATAAACATAATAAAACTTTTAATAATTTATGTAGGGGTAACTTACGTGAGGTCAATGTTTGTGAGGATTTGAAAGTAAACTAATATTTAAAAGTTTACTTTCAAAAATATAAAAGGAATCCTGGGATTCCAGCATTCTTTTTGATAAATCAATAAGATATGTTATTTAATTATTGAAAAGGAACGTCGTATATAAACCATGTTCCATCTTTTTGGTACATATGAAATTGAAATTCTTTATCGGTCCATGGCGACATGTTAATAACTGCGGAATCCTTGTAATCTTCGTTTATTATTACAGATGATCTTACAAATCTGAAGGAGGAGAAAATTTTCCCATGAAACTCAGGTGCTTGTTTTAAAAATTGCTTCTTTTCCTCAGTCATCTTGGCATCGTTTTTATAAAAAAGATAAGTAGTTTCATAATCGCCTTCGTGTATTGAATGTAAATATAATCTTACTACCGTTTTAGGATTTTGACCTTTGAGTGTATAAATGTCCTGTGATTTTTGTAGTTCACTATATAATTTTTCTTCTTTTCGATTTAAATCTGCTAAATAAGGTGAAAGAGGAAATACAAACCAAAGAATAATGATTACTAAAATTAATAAACCTATTTTTTTCTTATTCATTAAAGGTCCTCTCGTTCCGTGTATTGACAACATATGGATATTTTAATATATATAATTCGAATCATTTTATAAAAGTAAAATTAGAAATTTGGTATATCTCAGTTTACTTTTATATCTAAAGTTCCGTCTTCTTGAACAGTTTGAATAATAATCTTTGCTGTTCCTTTTCCTTCTCCTTCAAAATAACCAAAAATAAATTCTTCATGTTTTTTTCCATTTTTATCTTTGTAATGTAATTTGAGAGCATTTTCTCCCATATCTTTTAGTTTAATTTTAGTCTTATATTCTTCATTTGAATGAAGAGTAGGAACTATAAAATTTTGAATTTCACGGGCATCAGAAATTGTAAGTCCTGTTATATTTTGATTTGTTTCATTTTTAATCGTTATATCAAATCCACTTTTAAAAAATAAGAAACACACACTTGTTACAATTAGAATGCTCCCTATTACTAGAGAAAGGTATATCCATTTGCTTTTTTTCATGAATTTCCTCCTTTTCTATTTAACTTCTTAATATTAGTAAAACAACCTATTTTTGTAAATCTTTTTATTAAAAAGGGTTCTGGTGCAAAAAATCTATAAAACTTGGACATACTGATATTATCAATCTACAAAAGGACGTGATCAGTATGAAAAAGCAAAATTTATTTAAGTGGAAACATTATCAACCTGATGTGATTATATTAACAGTCAGATGGTACCTACAGTACAGCCTAAGCTTTCGTGATTTAGTGGAAATGATGGAAGAACGAGGCTTATCTATTTCTCACACAACCATTATGCGGTGGGTACATCAATATGGTCCTGAGTTAGATAAACGAATTCGGCGCTATCTTAAACAAACGAATGACTCCTGGAGAGTCGATGAAACATATATCAAAGTAAAAGGTTAATGGATGTATCTATATCGTGCAGTGGATTCCAAAGGAAACACGATTGATTTTTATCTCAGTGAAACAAGAGACACAAAGGCTGCAAAGCGCTTCTTCAAGAAAGCTTTGCGGTCTTTTCATGTTTCACACCCTCGTGTGATAACTATTGATAAGAATCCCGCCTATCCTGTAGCAATTGAAGAGTTAAGGAATGAGAAAAAGATGCCTGCAGGCATCCAAATAAGGCAAGTGAAATATCTTAATAACATCGTGGAACAAGATCATCGTTTTATCAAGAAACGAGTTCGCTCTATGTTAGGACTGAAATCACTTCGTACAGCTAATTGCATTTTAAGTGGCGTCGAAGCTATGCATATGATGAGAAAAGGGCAACTTCACCAAAGAGTGAAGTCTGCCCGAAATGAAGCTGAATTCATTCATAAAGTGTTTGGATCAGCTGTTTAACCTCTCAGTTAACAGAACATTGCCGTTCTATGTTTCTGGTAAAGTATTTTTGCACCAGAACCCTTTTTTAGGTTTCTACACACTTAGACTACTAATAAGTGAAGTTATGTTAACTCCAAAAAGATAATTCAATATAACCGAAATCTTAGATAAAAAGACTACCGTTTTTCGTTTTAGGGAACAATAAATTTCTTAACTTGATGGATAACCCTAAAAAAATGAGCCCCGCAAACGCGGAGCTATAATAACTTAATCCTCATAATCCTCAATAGCCTCTTCTAATTGTTTAGATAAGAATTCATAAAAATTTTTATCTTCAAACATTGTCTTCTTACTTATAAAATCCCACGTTACAACCGGGCATTCTCCATTTTCTAAATTGGTGGTATCTAAACAGTACATATATTCACCTAAGTCCCATATAACAACATACTCTTTTGGCATATCCATTTTACGATAAGCTTCAGTCTCTAAGATGATTGGTGAATTATCTAAAGAACCCACGCATGTTAAGTCTATTCCTAATACTCCACCACCACCGTAATTTTTTAAAAACCAGCGGTAACTTTCTGGAAATGTACATTGTAATTTCTTTTCGATTTCATTAATAAGAGATTCGTCAACACTACCGTGAAAATCACGTTCTTCTTCGAATTCACTAAAAACTTTCGAAATCCATTCTTTCATTTATTTATCCCTTCCTTGTACTAGATTGTTCATATTCTGCAACTCTCATTTTCCAATAATGAGATCTAAAACTTTTATATTGCGCTTTTAAAACTTCATCATTTCTAAAACTCTCTCCATCGTCAATTATACCATGTAGCTTTTTATAATATTTCTCGTGTTTACTTGCTGGTAATTCAACCATCGAACCAGGTTCTTTTTGAATTGTATGATGAAGCTGAATCTGAGTATCATCTTTATAAAAAGGAGGTCTCCCTTTTTTAGCTAACTCTAAATTCGATAATCCATTTGCTTTAGGGTTAGAAGAAACATAATCCCAATCAATATTGTTCATTTGATACACACGTCTATCTAATATGCGCTCGCTTCCTTTTACTTTTGCTGTACCAGATACTTCTACAGCCCGATACTTGTCACCAAATTCCTCTATCCATTTTAAATTTATTTTTGTACTAGATAGTTTTAGCTTCCTTGTTACCTTACTTATTGAGCCTATAAAGGCCCCTCCAATTTTAACTTCTCCGCCACCAATGACAGCTAACATATTTAGAGCATAATCTGAAGCCTGAAGATCTTCCTCAGTACATAAATTCTTACCTGATATTAATTCACCAAGGGCATAAAAATTCCCCGTGAACGGTGCGCCACTTAACAAGTTATACATAGCTTCATCACGTTGTTGTTTACGTAACTTTTCTTCAGGTGAACTCGTTGGAAAAACTTCTGAAAAATCAAAATCAAAATGAATTGTCTTTAAATCCGATGATGGTGTTGTATTCTTAGGCGCATCCAGTCTTCCATTGACTTGTTTAACCATTCTATCGATACTATTAATAGTTCGGTCCATGCTTTGATTCATTTGATTAGTTGCATCTAACATCTCTTGCATGCCTTCGTTTGATTTAGCAAGTGCTTGATTTATTCCAACTATCATACCATTTGGACCATTTAATGCCTCATTCATTATTTGCATGCCTTCATTGGCTTGAGCAATTGCTTTATTCATTCCTTTTACTGTCTCATTTAGACCATTGGGACCGTTTAGTGCCTCATTCATTTGATCCATGCCCTCATTGGCTTGAGCAATCGCTTTATTCATTCCATCAAATGTATTAATTAGCCCATTTTTTCCGTATAATGCGCCATTCATTTGATCCATGCCTTGTTGTACTTGAGCAATTAACTTATTAATATCTCCCAAGTCCTTTTTTAACTTTATGTTATTCTGTTCCAACTTTTTATTCGTTTCTTCCATTTTTTTGGTTATCTTCTTAAATTCGGACCAATCTGTATCAATTTTTATATCTGGTATATTTATATCTGATATAAATATATCTGACATATTTATATCTGGTATTTTTATATCTGGTATTTTTATATCATTTAAGTTTTTAAATATTTGTTCGGTAATCTCATCATCATGACCTTTGGTAACAATATTACTAATTTGTCCTAATGTTGCATATATAAGTGGCTGTCGAATGTACTTGTTATCTGTTGGCTCAACAGGTTCCATTGAAAGGATGCTTAAAAATCCATATACATATCTATCGTTAAACAAAATTTTTTCACTTTCATCCACGATAGTAACAATTGTACCAGTAGGAATGGTTCCACTTTTAGGGCTAAACATATCATTAGATGCAGTGTAGTCAATATCTTTTGTTACCTTATATTTCACACCATTTGGAGCTATCCAATGAATCCCCTTTTCACTTTTAATCTGATACCATCCACTAGGTAGTTCACCAATAATGGCTACCTTGCCCGAAGAAATTACATCTTGTAACTCTAGAAAACCGTAGTGTTTGTATAACTTAATACTATTTTTTACTTCATAAGATATTCCCTCAGGAGCTATCCAACGATTTCCATAAGGAGTCTTAATTAGTTTCCAACCTTCTGGTTTTTCATCTACTAAAATAACTTTTTGTGGCATTAATCCATACTCTTCTTTATCAGAAAGAAACGATGCTTCTTTATACAAAGCTACATTTTGTTTTAAGTCATACGTAATATCTTTAGGAGCTATCCAATATTCTCCTTTATTAATCCTGATTTTAAACCAACCATCTTGTTGAAATTCTATAGCTTTTACAATTTGTGGATTAAGAATTTCTTGAGTTTTTTTATTCAGATTAGGAGAAGAATAGAGTGTTTGCTTATTCTTAATTTCATAGTTTATCCCTTCAGGAGCTATCCATCTTGTTCCCTGATTTGTTAAAATTTTCTTCCATCCATCTTGCTGTTCATCTAACACTGTTACCATTTGTGGAGAAACGGTTCCTTCATCTTTTTCTTCAAAAGAAGGTGTAAAATATTGTTTTACCTTTCGTTGTAAGTTGTACTTTATACCTTCTGGAGCTATCCATTTTTCGAGGGTAGACGTTTTAATTTTTTTCCATCCATCTGGGCGCTCTTCTGTTACCACGACTGTCCGTGGATATAAAATATCATTCGTTTTCTTAAGAAAAGAAGGCTCATCATATAATTTAGTAGGAGTCTGTACTACAAACTCTTTATAAGAGGGATCTTGATCTTCTTTCGGTTGCTCTTTACTTTTATAATATTTCGCTTGTATTAGTGCATTACCACTAAGTTCTAAATATTCTATCACTACTTTATGAGTACCCGCAGTCATAGGAACAGTAGCTTTACGAGTATCTCCAGCACTTCCTATCCAGGAATCAATAACTTTCATATTATCAACATATACGCGAACCCCATCATCAGTCTTCGCTTCAAATATGTAATCTCCCTGAGAAAATTCATCATATTTAGTATAACGTGCTGAAAAGTTGTCATTTGGAATATTTGTACTTGGAGATTCACCTTTCCAGTCAAAGTCGATATTTTCAATTTTATTTTGCGAGTTTTTACCAGCTACAACAATGGCATCACCTTTTAGTTCTTTATTGTTGTAGTACTCTGCAGTCCAAGTATTACACTGTATGGCTTGGCTATACGGTTGGATGTTGAACTGAACGTTGCTTCCCCCACCTAATTCTAAATACTGTACTTCTACCAAGTGAGTGTCCTTTTCATTGGTATTACCAAAAGCGGCTGTGTTATCCTGAATTGTAATTTTTTTAGCATGTTCTTTATCCCATTTTCCGGTATCCCATTCATCTATAACAAGTTTTCCATCTATATATACACGCATACCATCATCCGCTTTTCCACGAATAATATATTCACCTGCAGGTAACCGTTTTACTGTAGTATATCGAGATGAAAAATCATTTGTTGGTACCTTCGGAGTTGGCGATCCTTCTTTGTTATTTTCCACAAGCGCTTTCTCATCGCCTTGTGGTGTTATAACTTTTGCATCAACTGGATAGTCTGCTAGATTCTTATTAGGGTAATAATAAGCTAACCAGTGGTCAAATGGGACAATATCAGAAAAAATAGCAGCATTTCCCGTGTTTTCATAAAAATCTGTTTGTATTGTATGATTGCCTTGTTTTACATTAGTAATTAAAGAACGGTCTATCTGTCCACCCGCGTCATTCCAACGGTCAATTACATTTTTTCCGTCAAACGTAACCCGAACACGATCATCTGCTAGTGTCTGTACAAAATAGTCACCTACATTTAATGTTCTTGATTGATCAAACTTAGCTGTGAAATTATCATTTTTTAAACCTGAAGGCGCCCCAGACCCCCAATTATAATGTACTTCACCACCTTTTTGTTCATACGTATCATTAGTTGCTGCATACCCGTTTAAAGCTGGAATGGTTAATGTTATCGCAAGGAACATGCTGGTGCACTTCTTAACCCATCCCCATTTCGTATGTATTCCCATCTTATTACTCCTTCTATTAAATTAACAAAAATACAAAATCACACCTAAAATGTAATATATTTCTGTCACTACTAATAATATAACATTTTAATATTCTCTTATACGGATTAAATCTTGATAACATAAATAATTCTGTTATTTCACTAGAAGATTTATTTAGTATGTATTACATATGATGTAGTTGAAGAATTTTATTATTCGATGTCATAACTTAAAAGTAATGATTCCGCTTTTAAGGTGTTGTATTATCAATAGATAATTAGGTGTCATAACTTAGTACCTAAAGTTAACCAAAAAGAGGGTCAATTTTTATTAAATATGGCTGTGAACGAGTCAGTACATTACATCAAGATCTTAAATTCTAATCAAGGTGTTTTTACCCATATAGAAAATTGAAAGTTACTGCAGTTTAACAAAAAGAACTTGTAGTAATCACCACAAGTTCTTTTAAGAAAACACCCATTTACAAAAAAACAACCCTGTACACACAGAGTTGCAATAAGGAATGACAGAATGACTAGTAGTCAAGTACATTTTACTATGGATCTAGCAGCTTTGCGAAGTGAGAAAATTTTATTTTAACCTTAACAAAATAGTATTTTTATTTCTCAATATCACAATGTTGAATATATGGTAGTATTAATTTATCGACAACTAGATACCCTCCAAATTTGCGAGAACAAGCTCTCTGTTATGAGAGTTTGTTTTTTACGACCCCTTTAATTATATTTTTGTCTTATTAATTGAATTTGAAAAATATCCGTTTCTTTTATACCCAAAACCCTCATTTCATCTTTCATCGTACGCCAAGACTCAACTTTTATAGATTTTACACTGTTATTTCTCAATGTATATTCTCTTATATATTGTGCTTCTTGTTTCTTATTTCCTTTCACAGTATCCTCCCATAGCAACGCTGGTACTGGGCCCTAGTGCATAATTTGGTTCCATTGCTACACAGACCCCAAATACCTTGCTGCCTATAATTCATCAAAAATACATCCATCAATCTTTTCTAGCTATGTTCACCTTTTTTTCTGCGCAATTTATAACAATGTGGGCAACCACTTCCTCTAGATCTGGAATTAATAGTTGCTTCCCATTCGTGCCCTTTTTGACACACCCACCAAACTTTTTTTGTTGAACCTGCTAGAACATTACTAGGTGTTAATGGCGAATTTTTTATAGGATGCCATTCTTTTGAAAGTAATGGTTTAGTTGTTGTAAGGCAATTATCTGAACAAACTTTTCGATTAGAACAGTATGGACAGCCTTGTTTGTGAGTAGTCCTACTATTCACAGACGTTTCCCATTCATGTCCTTTTTTACACTTCCACCATACTTTCTTTATACTTCCATAGGTAACTTCGTAAGGGGTTATATTTATGTTTTTATTATAATCCCATTCTTTAACGAGATCAGGATGTGTGATAAAAAGATTATTTTCTGGACTAGCTTTTAAACCTAAACAGTACGGGCATTTCTGATTTCTCGCTGTTCTGTGGACAACTCTATTTTTCCATTCATGCCCCTTTTTACATTTCCACCATATTCTACGTGATGAACCTGCCACAACATCTTTAGGGCTAAGGCTTCCATTTTTATCATAATCCCACTCAGTAGCAATTTCTGGATAAGTAAATACTAAGGAGTTTTCTGGACTTGTTTTTTTATTTATGCAATAAGGGCAACGTGTTTTTCTATTTACTCTACTATCCACAGCAGCTTCCCATTCATGGTCTTTTGTACATTTCCACCATACTTTCTTTTTTGACCCTTTTAATATCATGTGTGGAAGCAAGTCACCATTTTTATAAGGGTGCCATTCCATTACTATCTCAATTTCTGAAGCTACTGTTTTTTCTATAGGTAAATTTCCCATTTGTTTAACAATCGAACCATAATCTTTATTAAGGTTTATTTCTATTTTATTTTCTACATTAAGATGTCTTAATAATTTATGGAGAGAGACCTCAATATTTAAAATATCCTTATCATCTTCAATATCGATTAATAAGCAATTGTATTTTTCTATTTTAGGTGCTTCAGGATTTCTAATTCTAATTAATTGAATCCTCGCATCATACAGTTTTTTATTTTTTGAAATATCTCTTTTTACATTTTCCTCTTTACTATGAAAGTAAAGTCCATCATATTCGATAGCTACACGTCTAGAAGGTATAAAAACATCTATTTCTAATTTATTTTCAAATAAATAACGATTTACAGCGTCAGGAAATAATTGTTTTATGTAAAAAAAGATAGCTTGTTCAGGGAATGAAGTAGCTCCAAAGCATTTAGGACACTTGGAACTTTTGTAAGTTCGATTATTAATTGATGCTCTCCAACTATGGGCTTTGTTACATTTCCACCACACGATCTCCATCGATCCAGGGAGGAACTGCTCTGGTTTTTTGGCTTTATTTTTTTGATAATCCCACTCATTTGCAACTTCAGGGAACTTAATTAATAAAGAGTTTTCAATCAGTACCTTTTTCCCTGCACAATATGGGCATCCTTGACCTCTTATTCTACTCGCAATTTGACTTTTGTAAGTGTGACCACAAGTTCCAATCCACCAAACGCTTTTCCCAGATGATGGTGTAAATTCTGATGGTCTTAAATTGGAATTTTTCCCGACATCCCACTCCGCTGCTATTAATGGATAAAACTTTTGAAGGTTATAGTCAGCAGAAGCCTTTTTCCCTGCACAATATGGACAGTTAGTTTTAGACTTTGTTCGATTTCTAACAGGTATTTCCCATTCATGTCCTTTTTTACATTTCCACCAAACTCTTTTTGATGAATTGCAATATACTTCTTCTGGAAAAAGACCTACGTTTTTAGTATAATTCCACTCTTTTGCTATCTCAGGATAAACAGCTTTAAGATTGTTATCTTCAGAAATATACTTACCAGAACAATAGGGACACCCGTAACCACGAGTCCTTTCTGACACTGCAGTTTGCCATTCATGTCTACGCTTACATAACCACCATATTTTTTTAGATGATTTAGCTGAAACATCCTGTGGTCTTAATTTATCATTTTTATTTGGATGCCACTGATTAGCTATTTCTGGATATTTTTCATAAAGGCTATTTTCCTTTGTAAGCTTCCTTCCCGTACAATACGGGCAGTTCCTTCCTCTTGATCGTTCGGAAATTGTTGTTTGCCATTCATGTCCCTTGGAACATGTCCACCAAACCCTTTTTTTTGAACCAGCTGTAAAATTATTTGGCAATAAATCACCATTTTTTGTTGAATGCCATTCTTTCACTAATTCGGGATATTTAACTTTAAAGGAGTTTTCATTATTTACTTTTTTCCCACTACAATAAGGGCAACCTGTAGCTTTTTTATTTGTTCGTTGAGATACAACAGTTTCCCATTCATGCCCTTCCGAACAAACCCACCACACTCTTTTTCCTGAACCATAGGTAACATCTGAAGGCTTTAATTCACCGTTTTTTGTTGGATGCCACTCTTTACTAACATTCGGAAAGTAATCTGAAAGAAATTTTTTCATTTATATCCCCCCTCTTGCAAGTATAATAAATAATTGTCTACTGTAGAGATGCCTACTTATAGGCCCAATACCAGCGTTGCTGTAACCAGGGAAAAAGTAATTTGTTTGTAAATAAGATTATTTTCTATTTTCATATCTTTTGACTACCCTATAGAATGTCGGGCTAGTCATATTACATCTTCTCATTGCTTCTAATGCTGAAATTTCGCCTTTTTTCCACTCTGTGTAAGCTGCAATAAATTCTTCAGTAATTTCAGTTCTAGGTCTTCCTAAATGTTTCCCTTGTTTCTTAGCGATTTCAATTCCTTCTCGTTGACGAGTCTTAATTTTTGTTCGTTCCTCTTCAGCAAGCCAAGAAAGAATTTGTAATACAAGGTCTGTAATCAAATTCCCTAAACTATCCTTGTATTGTGTCGTATCAAGCAAAGGCATATCCAAGACAATAATGTGTGCTTGAATATTTTTTGTGATGTCTTTCCACTCCTGAAGGATGGCTTCTTTATTTCTTCCAAAACGATCAAGTGAATGAACATATAAAATATCCCCTTTTCTTAGCATTCGTTTTAAAAGTTGATATTGTTCTCGATTAAAATCTCTACCACTTTGTTTATCGATAAAAATGTCCCGTTCATCTTCTATATATTGCTTCATAATTTCAAGCTGTCGGTTTTCGTTTTGATCTCTACTACTTACACGTATGTACCCAAATTTTCTAACATTCATATTTTAATAACTCCTTTATCCTTTCTATAAATTTATTATAACAAATTTACTTCAAAAGGTGTTTATCTTTTAGAAGTACTTCGAATGTTTAGTTTTCAATGTTTTGAAGCAATGTTTTTCATAGATATCTCGATACTTCAAAAGGTGCACCTTTTGAAACGTATAAATTATCGAAAACAACATGATAAAAGCAGAGACATATATTCCTTAGATAACACACTTAGGTTGCAAGCTATTTTCGGATATCCTCTTCGAACTACATCAGCTTATTACTACAGATTTCATCGCTTTATCGCACTAAAACACACCATTTATTTGAGTCGTGTCGGAAATTTACTGAATGCTTGTTTGTGGATGAGAGTGGTTTCTGTATTAGACCAATTCACTAACACGTAACTCCATGAAGGTTTACATCATATTGACAAAGTATCCCTAAAGAATGTCAAAACACCTTACAACTCAGACTAAAATTGGTATAATTTGATAAAAAGGGAGGAGATAAGGTTTGTTTATTTACATGTACCTAATTGGATTATTAGTAGGACTTGGATGTTATTCACTTACATATCTTTTTGCAAAAGACACTGATAATTCGAGAAGAGTTATAGTCGTTTTTATAATTGGAGCGATATGTTTATTAGGGAGTCTTATCATCATTGGCGGATTTGCAGGGATGCCTTTTGGTGTTCTAAGTGTAGGAATTTTTACTGTATCTATTTTATTGGCTTTTTTTGGGGGGAATTCATTATGGAAAAAGGCAATCTATACTATCATTATTTCTTGTGTTGTATTATTTGTTTCTTTTGATTACCTAAATAAGGTAGATTATTGGGTAGGAAAAAAAGTAAACTATGGTGATGAAGTGGACTTATATTCACAACAACTGCAAAAACACACAAATATTAAAGGGTATAAAACCTTTACAGTTTCTGAGGGGGATAAAGCAATTGTACTTTCTTTAGGTGAAAAAATGGCTGGAAACAACATTGAGGTTTTAGATGTAAAGGAGAAAGCAAATACAACAATAATCAAAATAAGAACCTTTTATAATCAATCAAATGAGAAAAATCCTTGGATTATGATTGGTCTGAATAGGTTAAAATCGAACATTGTGATAATGGATACCGATGGAACTATATACAAAGAAGTAGGAAAAGCAGATTAACTGTAGAAGGAATTTGTAAACCAAACTCCTTTTTTAGTTGTCGATAACTAACTGAGTGGTCATAAGAGGCTTATATAATGCACTCAGATTGAATACCAAATACAAACTAGATTAAAAGGGAAAACGGGAGGAGAGACTTCTCAAAACACCACCACGAGCCATTTTGAGCGTCTGTGAGCGTGTGTGCTTTATGAACTCTCTAAACTTCCAATTAACAGGTTCAGTTTTAGGGTACAAAACAGAATTACTCAGAGAAATCACCTTTGTAATAGCACTAAAGCAAACCATTAGCTTAATAAAGTTCAGTACTATCCCTTTCGTAATATCGTATTAAACATTCTAGGTTTATGTTTATCAAAAGCCTGTAACAGTTCTACCCCGAAAACAGCTATAGTACTTTCCCAAGGGTTTCCCAAATATGCCCATTCAAGATTTTTATGAATAAAGAAATAGTAATCCCCATTAGGAAAAATAGGTATTGTCCATTCACCGAATTCATCTTTCGTGAATTCTAAATATGGATTTACCCAATAACAATCATGTTGCCAATCTAATGCGTAAATATATTCGTTTTTTTGTGTAACTTCTTGAAAAGCCAGCAGTGCTTTTTCCTCTAGGTCATTATAAATATCATCATACTCATTCAAATTACCAGACCAATTGAGATATTTTGAAATATCATAAGTAATAAATGGACTTGGTACGTTAAAAGATGGGAATTGGGAAACACTCGGTTTAAACTTGAATTCTTTATATATTCTATCCCATATAATTTCGTACTCTTTATTAGATAACTCAATCCAATTTTTAATTTGAATGACCACCTTTATATTCCTTTTAATTAAATTAATTATAGCATTTCTTCTTCAACTGCCCCGTTAGTCCAATAACAAATTTAGTTAATAAATATATCTAAAAGTCTCATATTTTCCAAACTTGATAGCAGTTTCAAATTTTTCCCCACCATTTTTATCTTTTAACATAGCATCCATCTTATCATCTTTAATATTGTAATGTCTCTTGTTTAGAAAACCTACACTTCGGATTGTTGGATGGTCTAATATCGGTGATAAGTCTCCATCTAACACATTAGTATCAACAAATCGAAATTCAATTAGCTTAGGAAATTGATTTAAAAAATGCAAATTCTCCAGATTACCGCAAGAATTAAGGCAAAGAACTCGAAGGTTTTTCAAAGAGAATAATTCCTCATTTGGGACGAATTTTTTTGATTGATTAATATGTAAATGTTCTAAAGTATCTGCTAATCCAGACAAACCAAAATCATTTTGTAATTTAGTACAATAGTGTAATTCTAGCCTTTTTAAATTAGTCAATTTTTCTATTCCGATGAAATTATGTATATTCGCCCAAGTTAAATCGAGATAGAGAAGACTTTCTGGAATAGATAAATCAACTAAATTATGTAATTTACTTTTGTGATACCAAAGAGTTAAATATTCAATATTTTCATGATTCATCTCATTAAATTTAACTTCTTTTAAGTTTAAGTAAGCGTGAAGATTATCTGGTATTTGCTCAAACCAAATCGTATTATTTCTCCAGTTATCCATTTTCAATCGCCCCTACATCTTAATTGGTGGTAGTACTTATCTGAATTTGATTATCAATTTATTTAAAATTAACATATCATATAAGTTAATATTTCTTATTCAACTATCTTGCTCATTAATTTAAGTATATTCTTTCATACTATATATTTAAAACGGGGTTTATTTACCTTTTTTGTTTATATGAACTTGAATTACTCAATAAATAGTAGATTAACAGCATTATATAAGCAATGATTTAGGCTTACATGATGCTAAGCATAACTTATATAAAGAGAGGAGATACCTCTTAAAACGCCTCCACGAGCCATTTTGAGCATCTGTGGGCGTGTGTGCTTTATTGACCTCCGCTATGCTTCCGAAGTGGTTCTAATAGACAGGAAAAAGGACTTGGAGAGTATCAAGTCCTTTAAGATTTGTTGTTCAACTCTTGCACCCGTTAGTGAAATAATAGCTTCTAAGCAACAATCAGCTGTTAGTAGTTAACAAGCCTGTATACTAAAACCACTCCTTATGCATTCCTTTTAAAAACAATTTTGTGATTGGAAATCCAGAACTCTCCCCTATAACAGAATCAATTCCACAATAAGGGCAAACTGCTGTATCTTCATCATCCCACCACTCATCAATTTCAGTGGGAATAAATATTTTTAAACAATAAAAGCAACCACATATGATATCCTTTTCTAAATCTTTTCTATTCTTACTGCAAAAATGATGTGCCTCTTTAAAATGTCTTTCCATCACTATATCCCACCTCTGTTATCATATCCCTGTTTTCTATTTTACACTTGAATTATCCTTTGTCTTTCTTCCACCAACCTGCCACATTAGCACAATAAGAAAAATGCGTCTCCACTTATTGTAGAAACGCACCTGTTAGTTCAACAACACGAACACTAATTCTTTTTCTTTTCATAAAAAACACTACCTCTAAATTCATTCCAAAAGGAAAGAAAATATAGACGACGTTTTAACATATTTTAGACGGTAATATGTTGGATAAAGATATATTATTTAATCCGTTCAACCTGCAAAATTTGCTACGCTTTCTTCTCCCTTAGCAACTTGTTCCTCTTTTACTTTCATTTGCCTTTGCGGAATCATATGAAACACAATATTTAAAAGCACTGCTGATGCACTTCCTAATACAATTCCGTTATCTGTTAAAATACGAATACTCTCTGGAAACTGTGAGAATAATGTTGGTACAACTGTTACGCCGAGCCCCATTCCAACAGAACACGCAACAATTAATAAGTTTTCCTGCTTCGCAAAATTAACATTGCTTAACATTTTAATCCCATATGCCATAACCATTCCGAACATAGCGAGCATAGCACCGCCTAATACTGGCTTTGGAATAATTGTTGTTACTGCTGCAATCTTTGGAATAAATCCAAGTACAATCAGCATACCGCCGCATGTGTAAATGACAACACGATTGCGCACACCAGTTAGTTGGACAAGACCTACATTTTGTGAATATGTCGTATACGGAAATGCGTTAAAAATGCCACCTAACACCATTGCAATCCCTTCTGCGCGGTATCCCTTCGCTAATTCTTTTTCACCAATTTCTTTGTTGCAAATATCAGATAGTGCAAAATACACACCTGTTGCTTCAACAATTCCTACGCAAGCAACGAGAATCATTGTAATGACCGGTGTTAATTCGAATGTTGGTGTACCAAAGTAAAATGGCTGCACGCCATGAAACCAATCCGCTTCTGCTACAGCTTGTAAGCTTACCTTTCCCATTAACGCAGCAATTGCTGTACCAAATAATAATCCTAATAAGATAGAAATAGAACGAATGAAACCATCAAAAAAACGGTACATGATGATAATAAATAACAATACTCCGAATGCTAATGCTAAATTAGATACACTACCGAAGTCTTTACTTCCTACACCGCCAGCCATATCGTTAATCGCAACTGGAACTAATGTAACTCCAATAACGGTTACAACTGAACCGGTAACAACTGGCGGAAACAGTTTTACAAGCTTTCCAAACACACGAGCAAATAACACAACGAAAAGTCCTGCTGCAATAATAGAACCGTACACAGCAGATACCCCGTACTGCTTACCAATTGCAATCATTGGTCCAACTGCCGTGAAAGTGCAGCCTAACACTACTGGAAGTCCAATACCAAAGAAACGATTTGTTAACGCTTGTAAAATCGTCGCAATTCCGCACATTAATAAATCAATTGATACTAAATACGTAAGCTCACGCTGATTCAATCCAAGTCCTCCGCCAACAATAAGCGGTACGATAATTGCCCCGGCATACATCGCCAGCATATGTTGAATACCAAGAGACGCAATTTTAAAAGGATGTTGTTTCATCATTCTACCTCCGCTACCACGCGTTCCACAAAACGAACTGTCCCGTTATCAAGCGATGCAATTTCCGCAAGCGATTCTATGCGAACACCGCTCTCACGTAATTTACTTCCTCCATCTTGAAATGCTTTTTCAATTACAATTCCGATACCTGCTATCGTTGCTCCAGCTTGTTCTACTAGACTCATTAAACCAAGTGCTGCCTGACCATTTGCTAAAAAGTCATCAATAATAAGAACGCGATCGTCTTCATTTATATATTGTTTCGATATAGAGATTTCGTTCGTTTCTTGCTTTGTATAGGAATATACTTTTGCAGTATACATATTATCTTGTAATGTTAACGATTTACGCTTTCTCGCAAAAACAACCGTTACACCAAATTGTAATGCAGCCATCACAGCTGGAGCAATTCCTGAAGACTCAATCGTCACGATTTTTGTAATCTTATCGTCTTTAAAACGCCTTGCAAACTCTTTTCCGATTTCTTGCATAAGCACTGGATCAATTTGATGATTTAAAAATGCATCTACTTTTAACACATCATCTGATAATACTTTTCCTTCACGCATAATTTTCTCTTGTAATAATTTCATAGTTTGTTCCTCCTCTTATGCAAATAAAAAACTCCAAAAGCAGCCTTCACCCAATACAAGTGAGAGACGTGCTTTTGGAGCCTCGCAAAAAAAGAATGCAACTATAGCAGTATATTCGTCCTCACTCATAGTCGAAGCATTTACGGTACCTCGGTAGAAACTTGCAGGCCATATCCCTGCGATTATATGAGTGTTGCTAACTTATTTCATTTTATAGAAGGATTATAACGTACATTTTTCACTTTGAAAAGCATTTCTTTAAAAAACACGTACAAAAATTCGTTACCGACCAATTTTGTTCGTTTTTTGTAACCCCTTCCATTCCATGATAATCATTCACCATTTTCGACATCTTTGTCTAGCTCCAGCGGCTAGAACATTCGGTGGCTTCGCGTCTTGTTCTGAGCGAGCCGCTTCCGCTTTTCTTTATAAGTCGCTGCTACGCAGAATACAACATGACCGCTACTTACTTTCTCCTTTTGTTTGAAACCTTGCATGTGGTAAAAAAAAGCCCTGATCGTTTCTATGCATGGCCAGATGCTCTCGTCCGCCTAAAAGGAAAGAGGATTTTTATGTCGATTTTTTAATTTGCATTTCTATAATTTCCTTAATAAAATCGCAAATCCAACATTCACTTCACATTTTTTTCACATTTAACCATCACAAAATCGGTAATAAATCATGATTTATCAACTTTTCATCATGAACATAGTTTTAATTATATCAATGAACAATTTTTGAAAGCCACGCTGGCGATATGGAAATTGTCGGAATCTTTCGTATGATAAAAATATAAGATTCACTTTCTCAAGGAGGGAGAGCACATGGGAGAACGTAATTTACAACAATCAGTGAAGAGAAAACAAAAGGAGAGTTCACTCAAAGGTACATTAATTTTTGTTTTTTTACTTGGTTTCTTTTTAATCTTCACATGGTTTAGTGTATATCAAATTTTTTTAAATCGATTGTAGTGTTACTCAGAAACAAGGGGGAGATGGGATATGCACTTGCATAAGTATGAAAAAATTTGGCTCATTTTTGGTGTTGGTTCATTATTTGTATTTTTAGCTGTAATTGGAGTAAGCGCATTTTATATGGGAAACCAGCCACCTAGCTGCTTAACGACAATCGATCCAGAAAAAGTAAATGCGACTGCTCCCTTTGATCATCCTGGTGTAAAGCAAGTTGGTAAAGATCATTATCAAGTAACAATTGTCTCACAAGCATTTTCCTTTACACCAAATGTCATTAAAGTCCCAAAAGGAGCCAAAGTTGACTTTGTTGTCGCGACGAAAGATGTTGTACATGGCTTTGAAATCGCGGGAACAAATGTGAATATGATGGTTGAGCCCGGCTATGTGAGCACAGCTTCTCAAGTGTTTCAAAAAGCTGGTGAGTATTTAATCGTATGTAATGAATATTGCGGAACAGGCCATCATATGATGAGTGCGAAAGTAGAGGTGACTGACAAATGATTGCACTGCAAGATAAAATAAGTAAACGAGATGCAAATTTAGCAATGGCTCATATACATGTTGCATTTATCGCTCTATTCTTAGGAGGGGTATGCGGGCTATTACAAGTACTTGTCCGATCTGGAAAGTTTAATCTTCCAGCTGGAATCGGTTATTATCAAGTGTTAACAACACACGGCGTATTACTAGGACTCGTATTAACAACATTTTTTATTATCGGCTTTTTATTTGCTTGTATGAGCAAAACAACAGGAACGTTTTCAAAAGGAGTGCGCAGGACAGGTTGGATTGGTTTTTGGCTTATGACAATTGGGACCGCCATTACTGCTATTTTTATACTATTAAATAAGGCTACCGTTCTCTATACATTTTATGCTCCGTTAAAAGCTCATCCTGGTTTTTACATCGGTCTTACCCTCGTTATTGTCGGCAGTTGGTTTAGCGGTTTTGCAATGTTTGCTCACTATCACACATGGAAAAAACACAATAAAGGAAAAGTTGGTCCCTTACTGAGCTTTATGGCTGTTATTACAATGCTACTTTGGCTCGTTGCAACTCTTGGCGTTGCTGCAACAGCACTCGTACAATTCATTCCTTGGAGCTTAGGCATTGTTGATAAAATTGATGTTCTTGTTAGCCGAACATTATTCTGGTACTTCGGCCATCCACTTGTCTATTTTTGGCTTCTTCCTGCCTACATGGCATGGTATGTCATTATCCCAAAAATTATTGGTGGAAAAATTTTTAGTGATTCTCTCGCTCGTTTATCATTTATTTTATTCTTATTGTTTTCCGTTCCAGTTGGATTCCATCACCAATTAACAGAACCAGGTATTGACCCAGGGTGGAAATACTTACAAGTTGTCTTAACATTCATGGTTATCATCCCATCATTAATGACTGCATTCTCTCTATTTGCATCATTTGAACAATATGGACGTTCAAAAGGAGCAACTGGCCTATTCGGCTGGCTACGTATGCTTCCATGGTCCGACGCAAGGTTCTTTGCACCGTTCGTTGGAATGCTTATGTTTATTCCAGCAGGAGCAGGCGGGCTAGTGAATGCAAGTCATCAATTAAACCAAGTGGTTCACAATACAATTTGGATAACAGGACATTTTCATTTAACGTTGGCTACATCTGTCGTACTAACATTCTTCGGCATTGGCTATTGGCTGATTCCCCACTTAACAGGACGTGTTATGACAAAAGAAATGAATCGCCTTGCAATGATTCAAACTTGCATATGGACACTTGGAATGCTATTCATGTCCGCTGGGATGCACTTCGCTGGATTATTAGGAGCTCCGCGCCGCTCTTCTTTTTCCACATACGGCAATGCACCGCAAGCAGTTGAATGGATACCATATCAAATTGCCCAAGCAGTTGGCGGCACGATTTTATTTGTCGGCATTATTTTAGCTATCATTATTTTCTTAGACCTTGCTTTCTTCGCTCCAAAAGGCCATACTGAATTTCCGGTTACAGAAGTATCTGATGCATCTGATCAACCACCAATTGTCTTCGAGAATTGGAAACTATGGCTCGGCATTACAGCACTGCTTATTTTATTCGCGTACACGATTCCGTTTATAGATATGATTCAAAATGCTCCGCCTGGTTCGAAAGGGTTTAAATTGTGGTAAGTAAAAAGCAGAGGGGTACCCCTCTGCTTCATTTCAAGCGTAACGATTTCATCCATGCACCTGCAGACTTAAATCGAATTCATCTTATGTTAAAAAATTTGCTTCTATTTAGAAAAAATGTACCTGATTATGAATTAACTCAACTACAAATGATAAGTCATTCATTTTTTTATTTCTCACCAATCATTCACTTCACACATTTATCCTGCAATATCAGCCGAATTAAGAATCCCATTAATATTTCCATCTACAATGATACAATGTCCCAAAAACATATCTCCATCAAAGAAGAACATCTCAAAATCACCTTCCGGATAAACACTTATGCTGTCTAGTTTCATTAAATCCATAAACATTTCTTTTGTAATCTCATTGATCTCTTCTTCATCATAATCCTGTAGCCAATCATTTGCTAATTCCACTAGTTCTTCTGAAGCATACATTTTAATTTTCTTGTTCCATTCATCTTGCTCCTTGAAAAGTACATATGCTGTTTCCAACGCAGACTTCATATTATTCTGGTCTTCATCCCAATCAAAATACAAATTGCATTCTTCACCAGCCCAAGAAATTCTCTTTTCAAAAACTTTAACTCTTTTATTTAGGAAAAATTCGCCGAACATCTCATCATTATAGTAAACCGGCTTCATCGAATCTTGTAATATTATCTCCAACTCATCATCTCTATATAGAGTTTCCAGAACCTTGACAAGCATCATCGAATTTTCTGCTCTACGCACCTGTAATCTCACAACTGCATTCTCTTTTAAAACTTCTCTTGATTGTTTCAATTCTTCATCATCAACTAACCATTCAAGTCGTAGCTCTTCTTTTATAACAGTTTCATTGTTATATAAATCTTTCCATGCAATCAAATTAATTGACGCAGTCCATAAAATGTCGCTACCTGCTTTTCCCGCACCAATTCCCGATGCCCCTGTGACAGCTGCCACCTCAATAACATTTTCTGTGAATTTTTTCTCAAATCTACTTTTTTCACTTGATTTACTCAATTTATCACACAATCCCTTCATCACGCTCAAGCACAAATCATATTGAAAGTACTTTACGAGTTTTCCTGTTTTATTTTAATTGTACATTTAGAAGCATATTCGATATATGTAAACTAGTTCCCTGTACGTTAAAGAAGCCGTTATTTATTTTACTATCTTTTTATTTTTTAACTTGATGAACATGAGGTCAAATAAATCATTCTAAGAAACTCAAAGCAACACACATACAGTAAAATGTTAATTCATAAAAAGGAGCCACATATATGCAGCTCCTTTTCCTTTTTATAATTCATAAATTTCTTTATACTTCGCCTCTAAATAATCCGCTAAATAGTTCGCATTCAATCCTTCACCCGTTACATCTTGTAAAATTTCTAAAGGCTTCTTCATCTTTCCATATTGGTGAATGTTTTTTGTTAACCATTCACGAATTGGTGTCACGTTCCCTTCCTCTAGTAATGCATCAAAGTTCGGAATCTCTTCTAACATCTTATGTTTAAATTGCGCTGCATACATATAGCCAAGTGCATAGGACGGGAAATATCCAAATGAGCCACCAGACCAGTGAACATCTTGCAATACACCTTGTGCATCATTTGCCGTGCGAATACCTAAATAATTCTCCATCTTGTCATTCCATGCTGCTGGTAAGTCTTTTACTTGTAATGTGCCATCAAACAATTCTTTCTCCAATTCATAACGCACCATAACATGGAGTGGATATGTAAGTTCATCCGCTTCAATTCGAATAAAAGAAGGTTTTGACTCATTGATTGCATCGTAGAATTCATCTACTGATACATCTTCAAATTGGCCATTACTAAATTGTTTCAATAGATCATAATTTTTCTTCCAGAATGATTTATTCCGGCCAATAAAATTTTCGAAAAATAGAGACTGTGACTCATGAATCCCCATCGATGTCCCTTCACAAAGTGGCGTTCCTTCCAATTTTTCTGAAATATTTTGTTCATATACAGCATGTCCACATTCATGAATCGTTCCGAAAACTGCCATGCGGAAGTCATTCTCATCATAACGAGTCGTAATCCGAACATCGCCTCTATTTAATGTAACTTCAAAAGGATGTACCGTTTCGTCAAGACGACCAGCTTCAAAATTATAGTTTAATTGCTTTAATAACTCTACAGTAAAATTCTCTTGTTGTTCTTTTGAAAAATGCTCAAATAAACCATTTGTTTTTAACTCTTTTTTAGACTCAGAAATTTTTTTCACAAGCGGAACAATACGCTCACGCAGTTGTCCAAACACACGATCTAATACTTCTACTGTAACACCTGGTTCATATATATCTAATAATGTATTGTATTTGTATGTATCATAACCCCAATATGAAATGAATTTCTTTTTATATTCAACAATTTTTTCTAAATATGGACGGAACATTTCAAAATCAGATTTTTCACGTGCTTCTTCCCATACACTCTCTGCTTTTGCTTCTAATTTCACATAAGCTTCATATTCAGCCTGTGGAATTTTTTTATTTCGATCATATTCTTTACGGCACTCTTCTACAATTTTTTTTGTAGTTTCACAAATTTTATTTTCAGAAATTAAAGTCTCTAATTCATTTAAATAATTGCCCATTTCATCAGAAGTTGATAATGCGAATACTTCTGATGAAAGCGTCCCGATTACTTCAGAGCGCTGATCGACACCTTTCTTTGGTGCCCCTGTTCGTAAATCCCAAAATATTAGACTTAACGCTTCCCCATAATTTTCTATCTTTTTCACATATGCTAAAAATTCTTTTTCTACTTCATATGCAGTAATCGTCATATTATAAAAACCTCCTTTTTCTACCTCAACCTTATTTCGACATAAACATAGAAATCCCTTTTCAAATAGAAAAAAAGCTTGGCAATCGCCAAGCTATAGCACTGTACCTTCTACTGGAAGTACTTTTTTCACAGCCTCTATCACTTTTTCATTTTCATTATCTGACAAGAATAACGAAATCGTACCCTTATCTTCACTCGTACGAATTAAACGACCAATTCCTTGACGAAGACGTAAAATCATATACGGTACATCAACCTCCCAGAACGGATCATTTACGTGCTTACGCTTCGCTTCAAATACAGGATCATTTGGAGGGAACGGAAGCGACCAAATCATAACGTGAGATAGTGAAGAACCTGGAATGTCTAGACCTTCCCATAAATGAACTGCACATAATACCGTTTCTTCTTCATTTTGGAAACGAGAAACAAGCTGACTAATCTCTTGATCTCCTTCATATAAAAACGGTACTGACATTTGTTCTTTCCCTACATATTCTTTAAATGCTAATAACTCTTGTTTTGTACGGAATAAAATCAATGTGCGTCCATTTGTTTTTTGGATTTCTTCTAATGCATACTGACATTTTTTTTCCCATTCGTTCTCTTTTGCATATGTTGGTAAGTACACTTTCATCTGCTCTTCATATTCGAACGGAGAAGCAACTGAAAATGATAAATAATCTTTTACCCCTAAACTATTTGCAGTAAATGCAAATGAATTATTTTCTGATAATGTTGCAGACGAGAAGATGTACGGAATTTTTTTGGAGAATACTTTTTCTTGTAGTACTTCCTCTACAGCACGCGGCATAATCACAAGTGTAAAGTCGCCATCGCTTTCTTCTCCCCACGTAATTACATTTTTCTCATGCATAAACAAACGTAATGAGTGCTCTAATACATCTAAATGCTCATCAACAATATTTAAATCATATGTGTTTACTGTGTACATTTCACTTTCAAAAACTAGCGCATCGCCGACTTCAGAGATTTTTGCATATAGACGTTTTGCTTCTTTCATGACTTTTTCTGTTAATTGAATTTCTAAACGATCAGAACCAGCAATTTCCTTCTTACTTTCTTTGAGTGTTTCAAAAAACTGTTCTGTTTGCCAAATTGTTTCTTCTACTAAATAAGCAAACTCTTCGCGAACATCATTTTGCAGTAATCTTGTTAAAAGTTGTTCCATCATCGTTTGTTTTAAGCGATATGTCAATGCTTTTTGCGCTGCATATTCTACAAGATGACCTTCATCAAAGACAACGCAGCTACTTTCTGGCAACAATGGCATTTGCCCTTCACGTTTACGTGCTTCATATGTCCAAATATGATCCATATAGAAATCTTGCGAACAAATAATTAAATCTGCTGCTTTACGATAATGTTCACGAGATAATGTTTGTCCGCAGCGATGACGGGATTCACATGTAAAACAATCTTGGAAATAATCCCACGATACTTTAGACCATTCTTCATCGTTTAATAGCGGAAATTCTTTTCGATCGCCGTAATGAGTAAAGTTTTGCATCGTTCCATGATCAAATACAAATTGTGGCAATTCATAATATAAATCTTCAATTACTTCCGGAGCTCGTCCACTCATTACATCTTCAAGTTTACGTAAACATAAATAATTATCCATTGATTTAGCTAGCCGTACATCAACTGATAACCCTAATGCTTCTGATAATTTCGCAATGTCCCCTTCTTCTTTTACTAGCTGTTCAATTAATGTTTCGTCTGCACAAGCAATAATAGCTGGTTTCCCTGTATAGCGTGCATAACAAATTGCATATAGAAGATATACAATTGTTTTTCCTGTTCCAACACCCGCTTCAGCAAACATTACTTTCTTCTCTTGAAATGCTCGTTCTAATTGAAACGCCATAAAAATTTGCTCGTCACGCTCTTCAAATCCCTTTTCTGGTAAAACGTCGTAAAAAACGTCTCCAATCCATTCATTTAACTTGTCGAAAAAATTATCTTGTTTCCCCACTTCAAATGGCAGCTTCTGCTTCGTAAACATGCTATTCCTCCAACTACATAATTTCTATATAAAAAGACAGAGCAACCACTCATAAAAAGAGTAGTTGCTGTTTTCTTGTTGCTTGCATAACAAATGATTGAAAAAAGTTTTCCTAGATGCAGGAAAACTTTTCACCCTATCAATGATTTTAAATACCGTTTATCAATTAAAGTTTCATGTGATAAAGCTGATAAAAACTCTTCACGTGCTCTTTGGAATTCATGATCCGCTACGCCGTGAAGGTTTACTTCTTTTTCTAATTCATCATGCGTTCGATGAATAGCCTTTTGAATCATAGAAAATTGCAAACCATCCATTAGCGCTTCCTCCTTTAGATTATCGCATAATAGCAAGTATATGCGTTCTAAAGAAGTTTTATACTAATCACGCGGCGGACGTTTACCAAAATACTGATAGTAATCAGTACGAATAAATCCATTAAATAACTTTCGTTTCTTTGATGCATCTTTACCGTACCATTTCTCAAACTCCGGATGGCTTGTTAATACATATAAAGACCAAGTATCTAACGGCTTAAATGCCTGTCCCATCTCCGCATACATTTTTTCAACAAGAGGCTTTTCACTTAAACGCTCTCCGTATGGAGGATTCGTCACCACGTAACCATATTCCTCTTTTGTCCCAAAATCTTTTACTTGCATTTGCTTAAATGTAATAAGATCACCAAGTCCTACTTCATCAGCATTATCCTGAGCAACTTGTACCATACGATGATCAATGTCTGATCCGATAATTTGAAGTGGTTGATCGTAGTTTGCTAAGTCTTCTACTTCTTCACGAGCTATGCGCCAGTTGTCTTTACCAACCCAACCCCAACCATCAGAAGCAAAGTCACGGTTAAAGCCTGGAGCAATATTTTGACCAATTAACGCTGCTTCCAGTGGAATTGTTCCAGAACCGCAAAAAGGATCTACAAATGGGCGATCTGGCTTCCAGTTTGTTAGCATAACTAACGAAGCTGCCAACGTTTCTTTTAACGGTGCATCCCCTTGTCCAACGCGGTATCCACGCTTATGAAGACCAACACCACTTGCATCAATTGTCAACGTTGCCACATCTTTTAATAATGCGACTTCAATTCGAAATAGCGGGCCGTTCTCTTCGAACCATGTTGTACGTTTATATGTACTTTTCAATTTTTCAACGACTGCTTTTTTTACGATACTTTGACAGTCCGGTACACTAAATAAAGTAGATTTGATCGATTTACCGATAACAGGAAATTCTCCATTTTCCGGAATGTAATCGCCCCAATTTAACGCCTTTGTTTTTTCAAATAACTCATCAAATGTTGTTGCCTTAAATTCACCAACTTTAATTTTCACACGATCCGCTGTACGGAGCCATAGATTACTGCGACAAATTGCTTTTTCGTCCGCTTCAAATATTACTTTCCCATTATCTACCTGGCATTCATAACCGAGACTGCGAACTTCCCTTGCAACAAGCGCTTCAATCCCCATTGCAGCAGTTGCAATTAAAGTAACTTTTCCCATCTTCATTCTCCTCATTAAGTAAAGTGAAACTTCCTTTCGTGAGCGCTCTTCTCACGAAAAGTTAGTTGACCAATCGGGCTCTTATAGAAGGTTTCATAAGATACAAAAAATACCGCCTATTTGAGCGGATAAAACTTCTTTACCATTTTAACTCATATTAGAACACTTCATACAAATAAAAAGCTCTCCTCTTACAAAGGAGAGCTGAACAAACTCATGATTGGTTCATAACGTTCTGTAAGCCATGTTCTGTACCTTTGTACTGCAAACGGCCCACGCCTCGTACTCCGGTGGCAATCATCTATCTACAGAGCAAAATTGCATCTGTCCTTTCCCATCGTTCATTTCCTTAGGAAAAGTTCCCCTACCAATATTTGGGTTTCTCGCTCGTGGGGTTTACCTCGTTCCACTCCCGTCATTTCTTCCGGGACTTCGTCACTGTGGCACTTTAAAGGTAGTCAAACCATATCCCATGGACTTAGGTTTTTTCCCTGCCGTTAATCCAGCTTTACGCCAAATTACCCTAGCTTATGACTTCGCTAGGCACGAACACTACGACCATCTCAGGTCGTGCGAGCATGGACTTTCCTCTACAACAAAACGTTGCAGCGATTACCCAAACGTTATGACATGGATTAGTATAGTGGAAACATAAATATTTTGCAACATTTTTTATACGGAAAATGCTGCGAACTTATTTATTCTCTTCCATTACTCGTACAATTTACTTCCAAATACAGCTTTCTCCAAATTCGACAGACGTTTTAAAATGTCTGTATTTGTATTGTTATATACTGGTTGTGGAGTAGAAATTGGAGATGGCGTTGGTTGTACTTGTACACTCAATGCTTTTTGTTTTTGTTCTTCCAATTCTTGTTGTAAACGAGCATTCTGTTGCTTTAATTGCTCAACTTCCTTATGAAATGCTTCATAGTCCTTAATAATTAGATCTAAAAACTTATCAACTTCTTCTTGTTGATATCCTCGCATTCCCGTTTTAAACTCTTTTTCTAAAATATCTTTTGCTGTTAACTTAATTTTATCAGAAATCATTCATTCCACCTCAAGTCTCTTTACCAAAACTTTCATTACTTAAATTTTTTCAGAAACAGTCCATTTTGTCAATCATATATCTTTATTCCACTGCTCTTCTTCTATTATATCTTGTAAATCAGAAAAAAGTATGAAATAACATTGATAATTTTGTGTTTCTGCTTTTTTCCTTCCTATTTCCACCATATATTTAGGACTTCCTGGTTTTTCTTCATCATACATAGCAAGCAGGGCATCACTTTTTTCAATAAAAAATTGATTTTTTAAACGGAATTGCTCCGGGCTTTCATACTTTCGCTTTGTTATACTATCTACATGATCCGCTTGCGAAAGAATGAATTCGTAATATTCCCTATTATTTTCTTTCCAATTTTCTTCCTGCTCTAAAAAAGGGGTAAATATAGCTAATTTTAAATCTGGGTATTCCAATTGCAAATCAAAGACTACTTCAGCTGTCCATAACTCTACTCCTAATTGCCCACTAATAATTACCCATTCTAATCCTTCTTCTAACAAAGAAAGTAATCTTTTTTGCACCGCTTTTTTTATGTATTCCACACCGGGATGTTCATTTGAAAAAAGACCCAGTTCAAATGGTTTATATCCTGTAACAGCTACAACTTTCAATATAAAACGCCCCTTTTCCTTTCAAAAAAAAGAACTAGCAATTTGCTAGTTCTAGCATAGCACTTACTTTTTAAACATGCCACCTACATTTGGTCCCATGTTAGGTGCTGGTGATACAGCTGGGCTCACATTCGGACCAAATGGTGATATTTGTGGACCGCATGGGGCACATCCGCCGAATCCTCCAACTCCAGGGCCAGGTCCGCCAAATCCTCCAACTCCAGGACCAGGTCCACCAAATCCTCCAACTCCAGGGCCAGGTCCGCCAAACCCTCCAACTCCAGGGCCAGGTCCACCAAACCCTCCAACAAAAGTTGGAGGAGCAGGTTGTATAACATTCACGTTAGATTGTGTTTGTGGAAAATAATGTTGCGCCTGTACTACTTGATGGTGAACGTGTTTCATATGCGTTGGATGGATATAAGGTACAACCGTTTTTGAAAATGTGTGTGTTTCACAACATTTTGTCGGACACACAACTGGAGGTGTTGTTGTAACTGGGCTCAGTCCTCCAAAACAAGGATGACAATGATACATAGTGTTTCTCCCCTCTCACAAATTGAAAATAACCTTACATTTTACAATATGTGAAAAGAGTAAAAGCCGTTTGTTACAAACACCTATTTGTATACTGGAAATTTGTCTATAAAAATTGTTTGAAGTTTGTGAAAATAAAAACAGTTAATGTAATCATGACAAAAAACAAAAGTAAGATAACTTTCTTCACATTCGCCCTCTCCATACATTATATTTTTAATGCTACTGTCATTGTAAAATGGATAGGAGGTCCGAACAACTATTTTTTACGACATTTCATATGCAAAATTTTACATTTGTTAATCTCCATATATTAAAATGTTTTAAAACATTCTCCTTTAACCTTTTACACATATCTTCCTATATAAAGGACTCAAAAAAACTCCCCGTATGAGCTCTATTTGTTCAACTAACCTTTCATGGAAAAAGCGTCTATGACAGATTAATTTCATTTCATAAAAAAGCCCCCTACTTGTTTAACGATACCGGTAATTTGGTTCATTGTATTCATCATTTGGCCTGCAGTACCCATCATTTTATTAATGTCATAGTTTCCATCAGATGTTTTAAACTGCGACATCAAACTAGAAAATTGACTTGGCTGTTGTTTGGTATAGTTTTGTTTATTCATCATTGGATATGGTGTATGTGGATGAAAAGAAGATTGAATAGGTTGTTTCGGTGGATAAAACATCGGCTGATTCATATGCGGAAGTTGAAAAGGTTGAAAATAATTATTGTAATTCATATAGTAAGGCATAAAAGGATACATATTATAACGTAAGTATGGGTCTTGTTCATTCTGATACATGTTATAGCGTAAGTATGGGTCTTGCTCATTCTGATACATGTTAGAATGTTGAAACATGCATTCTCCCTCCTCTAACGGTTTTCTATATAGTTAGAATATGAAATCAAAAAGAAAATGTGTAATTATCCTATAAGTTGAAAAATTTGATGGGAAGTGCGTTATCTACCACTGAGAGGATCTCAACATGTTAGCAGTTATCCTCTGCTTTTTTCTTTCACTAAAAGTTTGAAATACGGTGCTTACTACCACGAATAGCGAGATAATGTAATACAAACCATAATTTTGAAGAAATTTAAATTTTCGAAAAATAAAAAAGTAAGCGTTTGTATGCTACCATTAAATAGAAAAGATTCTTATGGGGGAGGAATCAACATGGTATTAGGGGATTTAAAACAAGAATTCATCGTAAAAAAGGGGTATGAACCTGAAGATTTGAATGAGTTACTTGATTTTGCAAGACATTCTTACCTACAAGGGAGAATTTGTTTATCACAGTATAGAAGTGTAATACGTGAATTAGAAGCAATAGGGGCTACAAAACCAACTTACGAAACAGAAAAAGATATTATAACAGAAGCATAAAAATAAGAGGGGCTTTCCCCTCTTATTACTTACATTGTTCTAAAATATTTTGTAATGTATAATGAATTGCTTGATGCGTTTCAAAAAAACGTTTTCCATTCATTTTCTTGGCAAAGCACTGTAAAGAATTATTTTGTAAATTTGTACATACTTGTTCAATTTGCTGTACATGTATGTATTTAGGCCTTGTACGCTGCAACCAATCCGAAGCAAGTTGTTTCCACTCTTCTAAGTTTTGATCCACTATAGATACGAATGGCTTTATATCCTGATAAAAGTCAAGTTCACATTCTTCACTTGCTCTTTTTTTTATAATGGTTTCGTCATTATACTCAATTAGTTTTTTTGTTAATTCAATCAATATTATATCTTCCACTATTCCCACCCACTTATATACTAACGGCTACTACTTGAAACGTTTGTACCCAGTTACCTTTCTCTTTATGATTCAATAATTTCGTTTCCATATGCTTCATATGCATTTCCATTACCTCTACTTTATTAACTATAAATTCTCTTTTATCCTTAAGCGCATGATCAACCCTAAGCGACACGTTCATTTCAAGCAAATCAAGAGTATTTAACATCTGATCCATCTTTTTCATTACATCTTCTTTCTGAACCATTTTCATCTTCAATACGCCTCCCTCTTTGCTTTTTCTTTGTCATGTTAATTCGCCAGCCCTGTTTTTACTCCTGCGTGCTTGACAAAACTAGTTGTAATTCGGCAAAGAAAGTGATTTTTTGTATGAAGTTTATGAAAGTGGCAACAATACGAAAGGGAGGTGTCGACATTGGCTAAAAACAAAAATGAAAACAATAAAAAACAACCTCAAAACAAACAAAATAAACCAGAAACAGGAAATCCAAAATTAGACGGTCCAAATTTCCCTGCGACATAAAGTGAAACTTCCTTTCATGGACGTCTTTCCCATGAAAGGTTAGTTGAACCAATCGCTCTTACGGGTGGTTTGCTTTCCGCTCACACTTCTTACCAACCGTTTGAGCGGGGTAAAGTGAAACTTCCTTTCATGGACGCCTTTCCCATGAAAGGTTAGTTGAACCAATCGGGCTCTTACGGGTGGTTTGGTTTGCTTTCCTTCCCGCTCATACTTCTTACCAACCGTTTGAGCGGGGTAAAGTGAAACTTCCTTTCATGGACGCTTTTCCCATGAAAGGTTAGTTGAACCAATCGGGCTTTTACGGGTGGTTTGCTTTCCTTCCCGCTCACACTTCTTATCAACCGGGCTCTTACAGTTGGTTTAAATCCCGCTTTCCACAAAGCGGGATTTTTTTATTATATCATAACCTTACTTTATTGAAATACAGACATTCTGCTCTCTCTTTTCTAAATATCCCATGCTAAAAGAGGCTATTTAATGAGGCAAAGAAATGTAATTGCTTCTGTTTATGTAAAAACCATTCTGTCATTTCAACTTCTTCTTTCGGTTCTTCAAATAAAAACAGCTTTTCTACATCAACTCCTGTCTGAAACCAATCTTTCTCTGCCTTACGGTGATGAAAAACAACAGAAAATACATCACGAAGCTGCGGCGTATTTTGTTCCTTAGATAAAATAAAATATTGTTCATAATCGAATCTTGATCCCGTGTGAACTGTTTGAGAAGAAAATGTATAAAAGAACTCCTTATAAGTTGGATGAAACAACAACCATGATAATCGTTTTCCTAACTCAATTCTCTTTGTTAATGTTTCAAATTGATGTACAGAAAAACCGTATAATTCCCCAGTTATTGTCGGAAATATTACTGCACTAAAATGAAATAACTCCTGAAATTTAAACATTAATGTTTGAAAAATGTGCTTTTGATAAAAAGGATGCTCAATTATAGGTTTTTGAATGATACATTGTTCATTAATAATAAGAGCTGTCATAAGTCTTTCTTCATTTTTTTGATGCCAAAAGCGAGACCATTCTCCTTCCATAAATACCGAAACAGAAAACATTTGTAATAAATGAAACAAGGACTTTTTCATTCGTTTACTATATTCGTACAATAACAACTGTGGGTACGCATCTAAAAAAATAAGCCAATTGGCACGTTCATATGTAAGAAATAATTGTTTACGTATCTCCTTAGATAAAACTTTTGGATAATATTTTCCTTCTAAATCTGTCATATTCCAGCCTGCATTTCGAGACACCATACTCGCTAAAAACGACCAACGAATTTCTTTATTACATTCATAATACCTCTGATAAGCTTTCGTACGTGAAATGTTATCAGCATTCGCAAGAATCGTCTGTTGCTGAATATGGCTGATAAGCTCTTTTTCTTCATTCGTATAAGAAGAAACTTTCCTTTCTTGTTTTATTTTTTCATATGTACTTTGTGCACACAAAATAATCTCACCTCGTATCTATTTAAAAAAATAGCCTATTTTTTATTTTTTTTGATATAATCACCTTTGTAAGTGATTCTATGCAATTTGGAGTGGACAAAATATGACCATTCGTTACCCAAACGGAAGAAAGTATACGCAAACTCAACCAACTCACAACCTGTCACCTATCAGAAAACATACTTATAGTAACAGGGGAATGTCCCTTGAAGAGGAGCTGAATGAAACAAATCAATACTATTTAACTCACAATATTGCTTGTGTGCATAAAAAGCCGACCCCTCTTCAAATCGTAAAAGTCGATTATCCAAAACGAAGCGCTGCCGTAATTAAAGAAGCGTACTTTAAACAACCTTCTACAACTGATTACAACGGTGTATACAAAGGCAAGTACATTGATTTTGAAGCGAAAGAAACGAGAAATAAAACGAGCTTTCCTTTGCAAAACTTTCACCTTCATCAAATCAAGCATATGAAGGAAGTATTAGCTCATAGCGGAATTGCATTTGTTATTATTAAATTTACTCTTTACGATGAATTTTATTTATTGGAAGCAAAACATATCATTACATTTTGGGATCGACAAGAAGCTGGTGGGCGTAAATCCATTACAAAAGAAGAAATAGAAGAATATGGATATTTATTACAATGCGGTTATCACCCTCGCATTGATTATATTCATACACTAGACACACTTTATTTTTCATGATAGAGTCAACAATAAGGCTCATTTTTCGACTTTTGGGGAGAAAATGAAAGGTAGGAGAAAGTATAATGTCAGAAAATTATCGTTCTCGTGAAGAACGAAAACAAGTTCAAAAACAGAAAAAAGAACATTCTAAAAAAGAGCAACCAAAGAAAAAGAGTTCTTTTCTACGTAAATTTCTAATCGCTTGCTTATTAATCGGTATTGTGACACTAGTAGCGGGAGTTTCTGCTTTCTTTGTTATGGTAAAAGATGCTCCAAAACTAGATAAAGCAAAACTTGTAAATCCATTATCAACAAAATTTTATGATAAAGACGGAAAATTCATATATGAATATGGTGCTGAGAAGCGAACAAATGTCACATATGATCAAATTCCAAAAGTAGTAGAAAGTGCCTTCCTAGCTACAGAGGATTCTCGCTTTTACGAGCACAATGGGATTGATTTTAAGCGGACTGCCAAAGCGATCTTCGAAAACGTAACAGGTGATTTTGGTTCTCAAGGTGGTAGTACCATTACACAGCAAGTTATTAAAAACTATTTCTTAACAATGCAAAAAACAACGAAGCGTAAAGTACAAGAATGGTATTTAGCTTACAAACTAGAGCAGCAATATTCAAAACATGAAATTTTAGAAATGTACTTAAACAAAATTAACTTAGGTAACCGTTCTTACGGAATTGCAGCTGCTGCGCAAAATTATTACGGGAAAGATTTAAAAGATTTAAAATTAAACGAAGCAGCAATGCTGGCGGGATTACCACAAGGTCCTAATAATTATGATCCTACAAAGCCACAAAATGTGAAAGCTGCTACAGAACGACGCAACACTGTATTATATTTAATGAATAGACATGGCTATATTACAAAACAAGAGATGGAAGATGCAAAGAAAATTCCGGTAACAGAAGGTCTTAAGCCAGCTCAAGAAGCAACGCAAATGCCTTATCAAGGATTTATAGATGCTGCCATAAAAGAACTTGAAGCAGAAGATAAAGATGTGAACATTGGTTCTGATGGTCTTAGTATCCATCTAACATTAGATACAAAAGCTCAAGATTTTGCAGATAAAATGTTGAACACAGAAGAAATCATTAATTACCCGGATGAAAAATTCCAGGGTGCATTCGTATTTATGGATACGGAAACTGGTGAAGTTCGTGCACTCGGTAGCGGACGCGGTGAAAATAAAGCAACATTTAAAGGCCAAAATATGGCTATTGACATGCAGCGTCAAGTTGGTTCAACAATGAAACCAATCTTTGACTACGGTCCTGCTGTTGAATATAAGCAGTGGTCCACATATCATCAAGTTGACGATTCACCTTATAAATATTCAACAGGACAAGAGGTTCGAAATTTTGACAACGGTCATAAAGGCATGATGTCAATGCGTGATGCATTAGCACAATCACGTAACGTTCCAGCTGTAAAAATTGCGAATGCAGTCGGAAAAGATAAAGCACAAGCTTTTTCAGAAGGACTTGGCTTTACATTTGGATCAGATGGTGCGGTAGAATCAACAGCAATTGGTAGTAATCACTCTTCTCCTCTTACAGTTGCAGGAGCATATGCATCATTCGCAAGTGGCGGTGTATATCATAAACCACACTTCATCACAAAAGTTGTCTATCCTGATGGAAAAGAAGTAAACTTTACACCAAAAGGAAAACGAGTAATGAAAGATTCTACGGCATATATGGTTACTGATATGATGCGTAGTGTTGTGAATAATGGTACTGGTAAAGCAGCAAATATTCCTTCATTAGACGTTGCTGGTAAAACAGGGACAACAAACTATGACGCTAAAGATTTACTTAAGTATGATTTCCCTGCTTCCGCAAGTCCTGATAGTTGGTTTGCAGGCTATACACCACAATATACAATGGCTGTATGGACAGGATATAATAAACAAAGCGAAGGCTATATTGACAAAAATTCATCACCTATCGCACAGCGTATGTTTAAAGCGATGATGAGTGAATTTGGAAGTGATACAGCTCGTTTTGAAATGCCAAGTAGTGTAGAACGGATTAATAACGAACTTTATGTTAAAGGTGCGAAAAAAGATGATGTTCCAAAAATTAATGTAGATGCACCAGCTGGACTAAATGCATCATATGATGCTGCATCGCAGGCTATTGCATTAAGTTGGGCCGCTTCATCTGATTCAGACGTATCATACTCTCTAAGCTATAAAGGTAGTGACGGGTCTAGTGGCAGTCCAAAAATGAGTGGTACGAGCGCAACAATTAGCGGCGTAAAACCTGGTGTTACTTATACCATCACTCTTGTTGCGAAAAAGAGCGGTAGTTCTAGTGACGCAACAACTGCAACAGTAGTAGTGCCTGGTGGTGATACTAAGAAAAACACTGAGGAAGACGCAGCTAAGAAGAAAGCTGAAGATGACGCTAAGAAAAAAGCTGAAGATGATGCTAAGAAAGCTGAAGATGACGCTAGGAAAAAAGCTGAAGATGATGCTAAGAAGAAAGCTGAACAAGATAAACAAAATCAAGACCAAAACCAAAACCAAAATCAAAATAACGGAAATACCACACCGGGCGGAGGAACCACTCCAAATCCTCCGAACCCGAACCCAAATCCGAGTCCGAATCCATCACCTACACATTAATAAAAAAGAAGCCATTTTCTCTACCGAGAAGATGGCTTCTTTTGCATAATGAGTACTCTTACATATAATTTTTCCAATTCTTCATATAACTGTGTCAGTTGAATAAAAGAATGATAATGATCTGGCTGTTTCATAATAAACAAAAAGCGCTCCATAAAGTTAACTGGCTTTTGTTCTAGCCTTTCCATTTGTTCCTTCATATCCTGTAAACTGCCAACAGGTGTTCCATTCATCCAGTGTAAAATAGATAAAAGATGTCCTGCAAACCGCACCATCGGATCTTTCGCTTCTTTTTTGTTTCGATTTCGAAATAACATAGAAATCTCTTCTTTTTGTTCTTTCCATAAGCCTAATACAGTAGGAATGCTCATTTCTATCTCATTCCATGGCTTATATCCCTGCTCAATATCAAAGAAAAAACACGTCTCTTCTAAAAGCTCTCCAAATGATTTCTCTGCATTGTATTCAATAACAGTCTCTTCTTCAAAGAAAGGGATGCACTGAAAATGATTCGGTATTTCAAGTACTTTCTTCATTTCTTTTCCTTCTCTCTCATGCGCTTCTTACCTTCACGACATAAATCTAGCAACTTGCATTCTTCGCACTGAGGACGCTGAGCTTTACAATGATAACGTCCAAAGAAAATCATGCGATGATGTGTCACGCCCCACTCTTCCATCGGGACTTTCTTCATGAGCGTCTTCTCTACTTCTAGTACAGAATCTTTCCATTTACAAAAAGCAAGTCGTTTACTAACGCGCTCTACGTGCGTATCAACTGCAATTGCTGGAACTCCAAATGCAACAGAGACAACGACGTTTGCTGTTTTTCTTCCTACACCTGGTAACTTCGTTAATTCATCTCTATCTTGCGGCACCTCTCCGTCATATTCATCGATCAGCATACGACATAGCTTTTGAATATTTTTTGCTTTATTTCTGTACAAACCAATAGAGCGAATATCTTGCTGCAATTCTTCTAAAGATACCTTTAAATAATCTTCTGGTGTTTTATATTTCTGAAATAAACTTTTTGTTACTTTATTTACAAGAACATCTGTGCACTGTGCAGATAGGGCAACCGCAATAACAAGTTCAAATGCGTTGTCATGATTCAGTTCACAATGCGCTTCTGGGTACATCTCTCCCATTACATCAAGACAATGTCTAATTTGTGTTTTATTTAGCATTATTTCCTCCTACCATTACTGCTCTAGCCAATTATAAAATGGCACTTTTCCAGTATACTTCGTTTCTTGACGTGATACTTGCTGATTCCGCTGTTGATTTTCTCTAAATTTCCGCCCTTGATTCTGTGCTTGATCCACCGTTTTAATTCCGTTCTTCTTCCATTCAAACAATATACGATCAATATAACGAAAGTTCAATTTTCCGCTCATAACGGCTTCACGAAGGGCAGTTTGAATTAAAAGTGGATCATGATGATCTTGATCTTGCCACATCGCTAACGTCTCACACTCAAACGGAGATAAGGGTCTGCCAAATTCATGCTCAAATACTGTATATAAGTTTATTTGTAATTGTTTTTGTTCTCGCTCTTCCTCTTCAATGTTTTCATTCATTAAAAAATGTAATATTTTTTCCCAAAGAGGCTGTAGTGAGTAACTTTCACAAATCATTTCTGCAGATTTCCGTCCTCCTTCTAACGCTAAAAAACCTTTTTGAATTAACGTTTGAATAATTTCCATACACTTTGTTTGTGTAATGGTCATCCGCTCTGCAATTTCTCCTGGTGTGGGGAAAGAGTTTCCCGATTCTAAAAATGTATGGACATGCAACAATACCATAAACTCAATTTCATTTAAACCAAGTTTTTTGTAATGCATCATTAATAATTTTGGAATTGCAATACTACCTTGTTCAAACCACTCCAACATGATTTTCTTCTTCATACTTAAACACCTCGCTTTCTAGTATAACACACCTTCTTATATTTCTTTTTGACACAATTCGTCAAAAAAACCTCCCTTTCATATAGGGAGGTATCATTTGAACTGCCTACTCTTATCAAGTAAACAGTTGGCAGAAGTTGAAATGAAAGAACTACACTTAGCCTTTCATTTTGCTATTCATAAATGTATGGATACGTTCTAATGCTTTCTCCAATTGTTCAAGTGAAGTTGCATATGATAAACGAACATTGTTCGGTGCTCCGAATCCTGTTCCTGGAACGAGAGCAACTTTTTCTTCTTCTAACAATGCTTTTGCCCATTCATCAACTGTCTCATAACCAGCTAATGCGACTGCTTCTTTTACATTTGGGAACAAATAGAACGCTCCTTGTGGTTTAATACAAGAGAACCCAGGAATTTGAATCAACTTATCATACACGATATTTAATCGCTCTTCAAATGCTCTGCGCATCATTTCTACAGGTTGTTGATCTCCAGCATAAGCAGCAATCGTTCCGTACTGCGCAATTGAAGTAGGGTTTGACGTACTGTGACTCGCTAAGTTCGTCATTGCCTTAATGAGTTCTTTATTACCTGCTGCATAGCCAATGCGCCATCCTGTCATCGAATGCGATTTTGATACACCGTTAATAATCAGCGTCTGTTCTTGTAATTCGTTAGAAAGCTGAGCAATTGATGTATACTCTGCCTCGCCATAAATTAATTTCTCATAAATTTCATCAGAAACGATTAAAATGTCATGTTCTAAGCATACTTTCCCAAGCTGCTGCAACTCTTCTTTACTATAAATCATCCCTGTTGGGTTGCTAGGTGAGTTAATAATTACAGCTTTCGTTTTCTCCGTAATTACTTGACGTAATTGCTCCGGTGTAATTTTGTAATGATTTTCTTCCAAACCATCTACATATATCGGCTCACCACCTGCAAGCTTCACTTGCTCTGGATAGCTTACCCAATACGGAGTTGGAATAATAACTTCATCACCTTCATCAAGTAATACTTGAAACAATGTATATAAAGCGTGTTTTGCACCGTTACAAACAATAATTTGAGATGGTTCATAAGATAAGCCTTGGTCACGCTCGAATTTTTTAATAATTTCTTGTTTTAGCGCAGCTAATCCACCTGTTGGTGTATATTTTGTATAACCTTCTAACATTGCTTTATAAGCAGCATCTATAATATGTGCTGGCGTATTAAAGTCAGGCTCCCCTGCTCCTAAGCCAATCACATCATGTCCTTCCGCTTTTAACGCTTGTGCCTTTGCTGTAATTTCTAACGTTGAAGATGGTGTTAGAGCAGCTACTCGCTTTGCTAATCTCATCCTGAGTTCCCCCTGCACTTATTTTTCAATACTATATCGCTTTAAAAACTTACCATCTTGAAATGCAAGATAATAGTAAGTATAACGATTTTCATCATCAATATATGTAACTTCCCATAATGGAACATTGTTTTCAGCGCCTAATTTTGCTTTGACAAATTGCTTTGGCTTTCGCTCCTTCGCAACAATTTGCAATGCTTCTTTTTCAGAGATACCTTCGCTTGCTTTTCGCACTAGAATATCTCCTTTTTTCTCAGGCACCCAAACGATATATTGTTCTCCTTTTTCATTCACACCTTGTACAACTTCATATGGAGTTTGACCGTTATAATAATCGATTTTTGTCACTTTTGTGAGTTTTGCTTTTTCCTTTGCAATCTCAACTGTTTTCGATTCTTTCGGAATTTTCTTCTCCATAGTCGTATTATAAATGTGCCCCCCGTATAAAACAACTGCAACGATTACAATAAAAATTGCCAAAATCCACTTTTTCATTGTATCACTACGTTCTGTAAATCGTAAATATTGCTGTCTCTTTTTCATTCTCGTCTAATGCTAATCCGAACATGAGATCTTTTTCTTTTAGTGTTCGATTTAAACTATCAACAACCTTATATAAATCCGACGAGTATGTCAGACGCGTCGTTGATAATACTTCAATTTTCTTCTCCATGAAAACTCCTCCGTTACACAAAATTTCTAATTATAGAAGAACGCATTGCGGTTACAATAAGGGTACATTCTTTACAAACCCTGCTTCATCACCCATCTATTATAGCAGGACATGTTCTTCAAAAAAAGGTTTGAAGTAGAAAACCATTGTATTTCTACATCTAATGTAAGAAAAAATAAAAATTCCTCCTACCCACATGTTACGCCTGAAGCAAATTTGCTTCAGGCGTTAACTTTTACTAATCACTTTATCCCATGATGAAAATTTCACTCTTACACCATTTTTTCGATTAATTCGTCTAATGGTCCTTCATACAATGGAATGCTTGGAATCGACTGAAGAAATCGTCTTCCATAAAAAGATGCAGTAAGACGACGATCTAACACAAACACTGTTCCTGTATCCGCTGTTGTACGAATAAGACGTCCGAACCCCTGTTTAAAACGAAGAATTGCTTGCGGAAGAGCAAGCTGTGTAAATGGATCTTCTCCCTTTTCTTTTAATCGTTCACTTTTTGCTTGCATCATTGGATGATGCGGTGATGTGAACGGAAGCCGCACAATGACAAGACAACTTAACGCTTCTCCTGGTATGTCAATCCCTTCCCAAAAGCTGCTTGTCCCTAATAAAATGGCCTTTTCAAACTCTTGAAACTTTCTAATCATTCGGCTGCGACTACGGTTATGAACACTTTGTGTTAGTAAAAGAAATTCTTCTAATTCATCTGCCTTCTTCAACACTTCAAATACCTCTTTTAACATTTCATATGATGTAAATAAAACAAGCATTCGGCCATCTGTAGTTTCCGCAATTTTCATAATATGCTTAGAAACTGCTCTTACATACTCTTCTTCACTTACATGTTTAATATGAGGAACATCTGTTGAAACCATTAACTTTACTTTCTCTTCATAATGAAATGGTGATGGAATCGTTACTGTATTTGGTGTAAAGTCCTCTAACCCAAGCTCTGCTTCTATATAATCAAACGTATCATTTACAGTTAAAGTGGCTGAAGTAAAAATAACGCTTCGTTTTCGTGCCAAAAATTGATCAGCAAATAAATCACTAATATGAACTGGCTGTGCGTATAGAATAGTCGAATGAATGGTTCCTTTCGTTTCAGCCTCCATCCATGTCACATGACTCGTTTCTTCTAAAATAAGCGTCCGTAAAGATTGGGTCATTTTAGAAAGCATTTCAGTAAGACGCACAAACTCTCCCGTAATCATATGCATGTCCCATTCACTTTGCTTTTGCAACATCTCACCTTGTTTTTCCAATAACGTAAGTACTCGCCCTAACTGGTGTACAAAACGGTCTGTTAATTCAACAATACTACGCCAAAGCTTTCCTCTTTCTTTATTCGCATGATAACGATACATAAGCGGTATATTTCCAGTGGCATGTTCCTGCTTTGTTTTTTGAAATATAAACGTACGCAGCATATGAAAGAGCTCATCTGCATCAAATTTTATTTCTTTTAACATATGATTAATCGTTTGAAAAGTAGAGCGTACAGCAATTTGCGATTGTTTCATCATGTCATACACTTTAGTTAACACATTAGGTGTTTCTAACGTACCAAATCGTGATAAAACGAGTTGAAAATACATGCAAGAAAATTGCTCTCCTAACGCCCTACTTGCCGTTTCTTCAAGATGGTGCGCTTCATCAAAAATAATATGTTCACATGAAGCAAGCAATGGTTCTTCACTTACAAAATCCTGAAATAACAAAGTGTGATTTGTGACTACAACATCTGCAAACAATGCTTTATTTTTTGCACGTTGATAAAAACAGCGGCTAAACCACGCACTTTGCATCCTACTTGGACTATGAGCATCACTGCAAATTCGCTCCCACAATAGCTTCCCGCCAGCTGGAATATTCAACTCATCTCGATCTCCTGTTTCTGTATCAAGGAGCCATACTAAAATTTTCGCTTTCGTTAATGCATTATCATAATTGTTTTCAATTTCACCCAATGCATGCTCAAATTTATGTAGACACAAATAATGCTTTCTTCCTTTTAACATTGCTACTTCAAACGGAAACGGAAGTATTGTTTTCAGCAATGGAATTTCCTTTGCTAAAATTTGTTGCTGCAACTGCACGGTTTGTGTGCTTATGACTACTGGCTGTTCTTTTTCTTTCGCATAAAAAATACTAGGAAGTAAATATGCTAATGTTTTCCCCGTACCTGTTCCCGCTTCAATTAACGAAAAACGAGAGTCTCGAAGCGCTTCGTAAACCTCATTTATCATAATTTGCTGCCCTTCTCTTTTTTCAAAAGACGGCATTACTTCCCTCAAACGCTGCATCGTTTCAGTTAGAAAAGAAGAAAAATCAGTAGGAGAATCATCTCCAATTTGCAATGTATAATTACGTTGACCTAAAGCAATATTTCTATAAATGTCATATTGTTTCTCATCATCTGACCCATGTATCATTTTATTCAAAATACATGCAGACATAATATCTCCAATGTTACTTTGAAACATATCACTTAATTCATATAGCGATTGCAACGTAACGAGTGGCAAGCTTTCCATTTTAGAAAGTAATTGTAAAAATATCTCTGCTGTCACCATTGCATCACTATCAGCACGATGGGGCTGATCATGGTCGAAACCATATCTTTTTGCTAAATCACGTAATTTATAACTGTCAGCTGTCGGCAATAAAATATGTGCCAGTTCAACTGTATCAATTTTCGAGCATGTTACTTCTGAGAATCCAGCTTGCCGTAATTCTTCTTTCAAAAAATTCCAATCAAAATGAACGTTATGCGCAACAAAGTACGCACCTTGTAATAGTTCAATAATCATCGGCGCCACATCTCGGAATAACGGAGCTTGTCTCACAAGTGTTTCATCAATCCCCGTCAATTCTGTAATAAATGGTGGAATGTCCCGTTCGGGGTTTACAAAAGAAGAGAAAATTTCAAGAATTTCTCCATCCTCTACAACAACTGCTGCAATTTGAGTAATTCTATCTTTCCCATCTTTCCAGGCATTCCCTGTCGTTTCTAAATCGACTACGACATAACGCTTACTCATCAATGACACCTCAATTTCTTACCTTTGCACAACAAAATTTCTATAGTGTTACTATACCACGTTTTCCCTCATCTTAATGGAAAGATACGAAAAATGAAATGATTTTGCTTTCCCATAAGAAAAGCTATCCCTTTTGCAGAGATAGCTTTTCTTATACATTATAAAATCGTGCCTGCTTTTTCCGCTCCAAGCATTTCCACAATTTGATTATTATCATCTAAAACAGCAATTTTCGGGATATGTGTTAGTACCTTCTCTTCTGAAACTAGTCCGTAACAAATAATAATAACTTTATCCCCCGGTTGAACAAGGCGGGCAGCTGCACCATTTAAACAAATAACACCCGTACCGCGTTCTCCTTTTATAACATATGTTTCTAAACGTGCACCATTATTATTGTTCACAATTTGTACTTTCTCATTTTCCACAATCCCTACTGCATCCATTAAATCTTCATCAATTGTAATACTTCCTACATAATTTAAATTTGCTTCCGTTACTGTAGCACGGTGTAACTTCGCTCTCATCATTGTACGAAACATAGTTGCTCCCCCTTATTGAACCGTAAATGTTATATTATCAATTAGTCGTGCATTTTCAAACTTTACAGCGATTGCAATGATCGTGCGTCCGTTTATTTGCTGGGCCTCAGTTAAATCTGGATACGCATATATATCAGCATAATCGACAACACCATGCGTATTCATTTCAATATATTCTTTAATAAAGTGCGTAATCTTTTCTGGACTACGTTCTCCTTTAGCGATTTGCTCTTTCGCTATACATAAACTTTTATATAAATGCGGTGCTTCTTGGCGTTCCCTTTCTGATAAGTAGACGTTACGAGAACTGCGTGCTACCCCATCTTCTTCCCTTACAATATCAACTGGCACAATTGTAACAGGAATATTATAATCAGCAACAAATCCCTCAATAACTGCTACTTGCTGTGCGTCTTTCATCCCAAAATACGCACGATTTGGCATTGTAATATTGAAAAGTTTCATCAATACCGTTACAACGCCAGCAAAATGACCAGGTCGCTGCTTTCCGCATAAAACATCCGTGCGCTTCATGACTTCAATATTCGTTGTTCGCTGCGTGGGATACATTTCTTTGACACTTGGATAAAATAAATAATCTACTTCTACTTCACGCGCTAAACGCTCATCACGCTCAAGATCACGCGGATAACGGTCCAAATCTTCATTCGGTCCAAATTGCAACGGATTTACAAATATACTTAACATGACAATATCATTTTCTTTTTTCGCTTGTCTCAGTAACGTCAAATGCCCTTCATGCAAATATCCCATCGTTGGAACGAATCCAACCTTTTTCCCGCTCGCACGAAGCTCACTTGCGATTTGCTGCATCTCTTGCACTGTTGTAAGAATATTCATTACTGTTTTCCTCCGTATAACGCTAAGCATTCTTCTTCTTTCATCGTAAACGAATGTGCTTTCTCTGGAAATTGTCTCAGCTTCACTTCATGAACATATTGTCCAATTCCTCTTACAATTTCTTCTTGTACAGACGTATATTGCTTCACAAATTTCGGAACACGATTCACACCATACGTAATCAGATCGTGATAGACAAGAACTTGACCATCTGTTTTATTACCAGCGCCAATACCGATAGTCGGAATCAATAGTTGATTTGTTACAAGTTCCGCTAATTGCATCGGTACACACTCTAATACAAGTGCAATTGCTCCTGCCTCTTCACATTTTTTCGCATCTTCAAGTAATTTTTTCGCACTTTCTGCATCTTTCCCCTGCACTTTGTAGCCACCTAGCACACCGACAGATTGCGGAGTTAATCCGAGATGAGCTACAACTGGAATACCTGCATTCGTAAGGAAACGAATGATTGATACAACTTCATCTGCTCCTTCAACTTTTACAGCGTGCGCCCCGCTTTCTTGTACAATGCGGCGTGCGTTATGCATCGTTTCTTGCAGTGAAACATGATAAGACATAAATGGCATATCCGTTACAACAAATGTATTTTTTGCACCGCGGCGCACTGCTTTTGTATGATGAATCATATCATCAACTGTTACTGGAATTGTTGAGTCATAGCCGAGCACAACCATTCCAAGTGAGTCTCCAACTAAAATCATATCAACTTCTGCTTCATCAGCAAACTTTGCTGATGGATAATCATACGCAGTTACCATCGCAATCGGCTCATTTTGTTCTTTCATTTTCAAAAAATCCGTCACAGTTTTCACAAATTTCTCCTCCTGTACCTGGAGAGAGGAGATGACCGGATGAAAAAACATATAAAAAACCCTTCTGACCATAAAAAGGCAGAAGGGTAGTATCATTCGGCAATATTCATCCCTCTGTCCCAGTCCTATTTTGGATCAAGGCAGAACCACATGTTTATTTTGATTTTCCCACATAGCGGTGCAGTTCCTATTGATACTGCCCATATTCGCCCTTATTATAACAAATAGCAAAACATAATTGCTATACTTTTCTAAAAAAGAAAATCATTTTTTCACATACAATAGCCCTTCGCTTCTTTTTAAGCAAAGGGCTATATATTGATGCTAATTTAATGAACAATGAGACTTCGTTTTTCATAATCACCAAAGAAAAGAAGTGAAAAATAGCTGTTCAGCGTTTTACTTTACTTCAATATCAGCGGAATGAATATGATGTACGACCCCGTCTTGATCTTCAAGTATAAGGACACCATCAGCCGTAATCCCTTTTGCAATTCCCATAATTGTATTTGTCATCGTACGCGCTGTAATTTCTTTTCCGATACTCACAGCGTAACTCTCCCAAAGAAGCTTAATAACTGAAAAACCACGTTCTAAATATTCTTTATATAGCTTTTCCATCTGTAAGAAAATTTGCTGCATAAGTTCAGCTCGTACAATCGTTTTTCCGGATTCAATTGCTAAAGAGGTGGCAATGTGCTGGATATCTTCAGAAAAATGTTCTTGCTTTTGATTCACATTAATGCCAATTCCAATAATAACAGCATTAATTTTATCAGGATCTGCTTGCATTTCTGTTAAAATGCCAACAACTTTCTTCCCATTAATTAAAATATCATTCGGCCATTTAATGCCGACGGAAAGATTTGTGCATTTTTCAATTGCCTGCGCTACGCTAACAGCAGCTAACAATGTTAATTGCGGTGCTTGATGAATCGGAACTGTTGGGCGTAAAATAACACTCATCCAAATTCCTGTCCCTTTTGGTGAATGCCATTTTCTGCTTAATCGGCCACGACCTGCTGTTTGCTCCTCTGCAACAACAATCGTTCCTTCAGCCGCTCCTTCATAAGCAAGACGAGCTGCGATTTGCTGTGTAGATGTTACCGACTCTTCAAAGTATACCGTTCTGCCTAAAAACTCTGTTTGTAAACCAAGCTGAATTTCATTTGCCGTTACTTTGTCCGGTTTACTTGCAATGCGATAACCTAGGCGTCGTACAGCCTCTAGCTCATATCCTTCTTCCCTAAGAACCTCCATATGTTTCCATACGGCTGTTCTTGAGCATCCAAGCTTCTCGCTAATCGTTTGTCCCGATAGAAATTCACCATTAGCTTCAGAAAAGATTTGCAATAACTGTTTTCTTATAGCAGATTGCATCTATGCAGCCACTCCTTTATACACTCTTTCTCATTTTTTAATCGTCCATATACGACTTCTTCTTCAATTTTTTGCAGTACATTAGCAACCCACGGTCCTGCCTGTTCCTTTGACCATGATAATAAATCATTCCCGCTGACTTGCAATTGTTGACGATTACAAATTGGTAAATCATCATATACTTTCCCTATATGCTCAACATTCGAATGTAAATATGTATTCATGATTCCTTCATATACGCGCTCTGCCATAACGGCAACATCTTTCCCAGCTTTATATAATAAACATGCATCCCACTCTTGTTTTTCTCGCGCTTTTACATATAATAAAACGGATACAATTTCCTTTATTTTTTTATTCGAAAATTTCCATTGTCGTAAAAAAACAGATGGATGTTCTTCCCTAACGCAATATAGAAAGAACGCCCATGCTTCAATGTCATTTTTAAAAAAGCTCCAATCATGTTCCGCTGCTTTTGAGATGAAGTCCCCGCACATTTGTAAATAAGGTAAGTGCTCATATAATTTTGTTTCTACCAATAACTGAAGCGCTTTTGCACAATGTGTACCGACAAGTAACTTTTCAAATTCAACTGCAATTCTTTCAATTGCGATATGTTCCAGTAAATGTCCGTATTCTATAATGGCTTGTTTCGTTCCTTCTTCTAAGGTAAAACCTAGTGTACTAACAAAGCGAATACCGCGCATCATTCGAAGGGCATCCTCTTGAAAGCGGTCGACTGGGTTTCCAACAGTTGCAATTTCCTTCTTAACAATTGCTTCTTGTCCGCCAAATAAATCAACTATTTCTCCCGTTTCTTTCATCGCAATTGCATTCATTGTAAAATCCCTGCGTTGCAAATCTTCATTCAACGAGCGAACAAATTGTACGCTCGTTGGACGCCGAAAATCTTCATAGTCACCTTCTGTTCGAAACGTTGTTACTTCATATGGAATATCTTCATGTAAAACAATAACCGTCCCGTGTTCAATTCCAACAGGAACGTGCCGCGGAAATAGACGCATTACATCTTCTGGCAAAGCAGATGTCGCAATATCGATATCACCAATTGGTCTACCAATGATAGAATCGCGCACGCTCCCACCTACAAAATATGCTTCAAAGCCGTTCTCTGTTAACGTCTTAATAACTGAAGACGCTTGTTTAAATCGTTTCATGTTTGTCATCCCTTAATATGTCATAATAAATTGCTTCATATTGCGAAACAATCTTTTCTGAGCCAAATTGCTCATACGCCACTTGCATGGAACGCTTGGCCATTTTAGCATGTAATGCATCATCTTGAAGAAGCTGTATTGCTTGCTGCGAGGCGCCTTCTGCATCTCCTACTTCACATATGTATCCCGTTTCTCCATGCTGAATGACTTCAGGGATTCCCCCAGTACGTGTACCAATACAAGGGACACCGCACGCCATTGCTTCCAGTAATACGAGTCCAAAACTTTCTTTTTCAGACAACAGCAGCATGAGTTCGCTCATTGCCAGGAGTTCTGCTACATTATCTTGTTTTCCTAGAAATAAGACCCTGTCCTCAATTCCTAAATGCTTCACAAGCTGAACAATCGTACAAAACTCAGGACCATCACCAACAAGTAATAATTTCGCTTTTACTTGTTTTACAATGAGCGCAAATGATTTCACGACATCATGAACACGCTTTACCTTACGAAAGTTCGAAATATGAATTAATACTTTTTCGTCTTCTTGTATACCATATTCTTTTCGTAACTGTGACATATCTCGCTGAAAATACACACGCTCGTCAATAAAATTATAAACTGTTTGAATTTCTTTTTGTGTTCTTATTAAATCATACGTTTCTTCAATAAGTGAATGTGATACAGCCGTCACAACATCAGATTGTTCAATGCCAAAACGAATTAAATTATTGAGAGAAGGATCAGATCCTAATATGGTAATGTCTGTTCCATGCAATGTCGTGACAATTTTAACGTTCTCTCCAATCATTTGCTTCGCCAAATATGCACAAATCGCATGTGGAATTGCGTAATGTACATGCACTATATCTAACTTTTCTCTCTGCGCTACTTCTGCCATTTTACTCGCTAACGCTAAGTCATACGGAGGGTATTGAAAAACAGAATATTGATTCACTGTCACTTCATGAAAATAAATATTCGGATACACTTTATTTAAACGAAATGGCAATCCTGATGTAATAAAATGAATTTCATGTCCGCGCTCCGCTAATAATTTCCCTAATTCCGTTCCAACCACTCCAGAACCGCCAACAGAAGGATAACAAGTAATCCCTATTTTTAATTTCATTTTTCTCCCCCTATTAAATCTTCATCTAATAGAATTGATTTTTTGCTCATAAACCCTTCTGCATACTTCACGCCAACTTCTTTTCCAAACATTTTCTCCCGTGCTACAACTGTCTCTACATATCCTTCCGTCAACGGAGTAATCACACCGTCTGGTCCTTTTGTAAACTGACTTTCATACGCTTCTAGAGCAGCAATCTTATCAGAAATATAAGAACTGATATTAATACAAAAATCCGGTTTATGAAAACCATTAATCATGTAGAAATAGAGTGATTGTATCCGATGCGCAGGAAATTCCGGCATATATTTACGAATTCCTGCTGAAAATATAGCTTCTTCTACAAGTTTTGCACAGTTTGCATGATCTGGATGCCGATCTTCATAAAATGGTACGAAGACAAGCTGCGGTTTATATGTACGGATGATCTTCACAATCTCTTGAATATACTCTTCCTTCATATAAAGACCTCGGTCTGGTATCGCTAAGTTCAAACGTTCCTGTACACCAAGTATGCGAGCTGCTTTCATCGCTTCCTGTTTTCTCAGTTCCACCGTTCCATTGGAAGAAAGATTTGCCTCGGTTAAATCACAAATCCCCACTTTATATCCTTGTTTCGTATATTTTGCAATCGTGCCCGCCATACCGATTTCAACATCATCGGCATGGGCGCCGAAAGCTAAAATATGTAATCCGCTCATGTTATTCCCCTCGTTTTCATAGCTTTCGATAATCTAAATCACCGCGCTCTAATGCATGCATTAAAAGCTCCGCACTTGCCATATTCGTTGCAAGTGGAATGGAATACACATCACATAAACGAAGAAGTGCATTCACATCAGGTTCATGTGGCTGTGATGTCAACGGATCACGGAAGAAGATCACCATGTCTAAATCGTTTTTTGCAATCATTGCACCAATTTCTTGATCTCCACCAAGCGGACCAGATTGATATCTTGTCACAGACATACCTGTTGCCTCCATAATTCGAAGACCTGTCGTTCCTGTTGCAAACAACATATGTTTCTCTAAAATAGGCTGGTAGGCATACGTAAACGAGACCATATCATTTTTCTTTTTATCATGGGCAATTAAGGCAATCTTCATCTTCACTTTCTCCTTTAGTCAATAATATTTTCTAAACCATATACAAGATGATCTAAGTTCATCACTGTTTCAATAGAAAGTTTTACTCCTGACATAAATGATGCACGGTTAAAGGAATCATGGCGAATTGTTAACATTTGTCCATCTCCGCCAAATAGTACTTCTTGATGCGCAATTAATCCTGGTAAACGTACGCTATGAATATGGATACCATCAACATTTGCACCGCGTGCACCTTCTAGTTGTTCTGTTTCATTTGGATGCCCTTGCTGTTTTGGCTCACGATTTTGACGAATTAAATCCACTGTTTTCACAGCTGTGCCAGACGGAGCATCTAATTTTTGGTCGTGATGTAATTCAATAACCTCAACATCTTGGAAATATTTCGCTGCCATTTGCGAGAATTTCATCATTAAAACAGCTCCAACTGCAAAGTTTGGCGCAATGATCGTACCAACTTGTTTTTCTTTTGCATTTTCTGTTAAATGTTGTAATTCTTCTTCTGTAAAACCTGTTGTTCCGATAACAGAACGAATGCCTCGCTCTACTGCAAGTGTTACATGTTTTTTTCCAATTTCCGGTGTTGTTAAATCTAGTAAAACATCGGCTTCTACTTCATCTAAACAAGTATGTAAATCTGTATAAATTGGAGCATCTATGTTAGGTAATCCAGCAATATCAGAAATTTTCTTTCCACCATGTTTATAATCAACAGCAGCAACTAAATTGAAATGCGGTGTTCTTTCCATAAGAAGTACCGCCTCTTGGCCCATACGTCCTCTTGGCCCTGCAATAATTACTTTAATCTCTTTCATTTCTCTTTCTCTCCCTCTTCTTTACGCGTCCAGCGATCTTTATCACGCGTATTAAACTTTTCCATAACTATATTATGAGCCGTTTCTAAATCAATGTTTAAACTATTTGCCATGCAAATCATCACAAATAACACATCGCCAAGCTCTTCTTCAATTGTACGCTCTTTTTCTGTGCTTTTCTTTGGCTTTTCACCATAATAATGATTAATTTCTCTCGCAAGCTCTCCCATCTCTTCTGTCAAACGAGCTAGCATCGCCAACGGACTAAAGTATCCTTCTTTAAATTGACCAATATATGCATCTACTTCCTTTTGCATATCTTTCATTGTTTTTTGTTCCATGTTATTCACCTCTAATCCTTCCATTATCATGTTAGCCAATTCATAACGATTTGACAAATGTTATCGCTTATTTATCGCATTTTTGAGGATACTGATTCCCTTCTGACTTTGAAAGGACGATTCCCTCTTTCTCCATGCTTACTATGTGTGAAGTTTTCTTGCCAATTTTTCTATATATTACGTATACTATCCATAAGAACAAGCTAAGATCATTACTACATACTAGGGGGATTCGCATGAAATTAAATTTAAAAATTGAAAACATTCTTTTCATTCTAGTTGGTTCTGCTATTTTCTCATTTGGCATCGTCAATATTAATATTGAAAACCATTTAGCAGAAGGCGGTTTTACTGGGATTACATTGCTGCTTTACTTTCTATTTTCACTTGATCCTTCCTATACAAACTTGCTCTTAAATATACCAATCTTTTTTATCGGTTGGAAAATGCTCGGTCGTACAACATTTTTGTACACATTAATTGGGACGTTTAGTGTTTCATTATTTCTTTGGGTTTTCCAGCGTTATGATGCGTTAAATTTACATTTAAACTTACAAAATGATATGACACTTGCCGCTTTGTTTGCTGGTTTATTTATCGGGGTTGGATTAGGGATTATTTTCAAGTATGGCGGCACAACAGGTGGTGTTGATATTATTGCACGGTTAGCACATAAATATATCGGCTGGAGTATGGGAAAAACGATGTTTATGTTTGATGCCGTTGTCATTATCTTATCAATCCTTACATATTTATCATACCGAGAAGGAATGTATACATTAGTTGCTGTCTTTATCGGTGCAAAAGTCATTGATTTTATGCAAGAAGGAGCCTACGCTGCAAAAGGAGCAACAATTATATCTGAGAAAAATGATGAAATTGCCGAAAAAATTTTATCAGAGATGGACCGCGGAGCAACTTTCTTAAAAGGAATCGGTACATATACAAAAATGGAACGACACGTTTTATATTGCGTGGTTGCAAAAAATGAAATTGTAAAACTGAAAAGTATTATTACATCTGTTGATCCTCATGCTTTCGTTGCAGTAAGTGACGTACATGACGTAGTTGGTGAAGGATTTACGCTGGATGAGAATAAAAACCCGTTACATAATTAATGAAGAAGATTCTTCGAAATCGCTCATTTTTTTCTAAACAAAAGACAAGAAAAGCTTTCGAATATGAGAGCTTTTCTTGTCTTTTTGAATTTTAAAAGAAAAATTTTGTTTTTTGTTATCCTAAAAAGCCTTCATTGAGTTACTTTACCCGTCGTACTTTTAGAATTCTTATGATTTCAAAAACTAATTATTACTATATTGAACTATTTTTTTATTGCATTATATTTCCTGGAGATTATATATTAAGTTAGGGAGTGGGACTATTTGACTACTGAGACTCTTATGTTATCAAGTAAAGAAATATATGTATTAACTAGTATGTTTAATCATGAAACAATGATTGGAATCATGATAGCAAACAGGATTCGGTAAAAGGTCGAATTAAATCTGGAATCGAAATTATATTAGATAAAATCTTTTAATTTTCTTGGGAGATGAATATGGAAAAATATCACGGAAAAAGCACAGAACAAATTATTCAAACATTGATGCCCTTTAGTGTTAGATCAAGTGTCATTATGGTGTGGGTTGTTATTAACTTTATGATCTCAACACCATTTTTATTTCCTCCGACCTTTACCATATATTTATATATAATTTTACCTTTTCTTTTGATATCTAATATATGGGGTATTTGGGTATTTTTTTATAAACCACATGAGTTAAGATTAGTACATATATTATATAATGGATTCATGGGAGCAACTTTTTCTTTTGGAAGTTTTATAGTGATTCAAAAGTTTGCTTATACTTTTATTAAGATTGAAACACCGCTTTTTTTTATTGTTACTTTTTCGCTTTACATTTTTACAATTTATAAACTAATCTCTCTTGGGATAACAAGTTTTTTAAGACGATTAAACAATGAAGAAACAAACAACATAAAAATTTCTCCAATTGTTTATTTTTCAGGACTAGGATATATTATTGGACAGATATGTATAGGTTCATTATCGCAAAATGGTTTAGCAATCCTCTTAATTTTAGTCTTTTCTTTATTGGCTGTTGTGTTTGGTATATATGGTGTATATCTTTATTTTTATTTTGACCTAAAAAAGCAACAAAACAAGTTAGATTCCTTTAATTCTCAACGTAAAACAAATACTAAACTTACAAGAAAAGAAAGAAGACAATAATATTGGATTATGAAACAATAGCATAACGATAAAGGAGGTAGCTTAACATATAAATGCCAATAAAAAAACCAAGACCCCCCTCTCTTTTTAGGGGGAGAGAGCATCTGGCCGTGCATAGAAGCGGCCAGAGCCTTTTCCTGCCACATGCCATGTTTTAAAAAAAGGAGAAAGTGAATGTAGATTCTATTGTATTTTGCATAGTAGCGACTTAGATATCGAAAAATGAAACTAAATATGCTCCCTCAACTTTTCTAAATCCTCATAAATCAAATCCAATAAACTGCGATTATAAAAAATGGAAGCGGGGTGAAATGTCGGGAAAATTGTATAGGTTTTCTCTGTCCACGTATAGGTTGTGCTATTAGGATCTGCTAGTCGCCGAACAGGTTGCGTAAACATTTGACCATGCATCTCTGACACCTTTTTGTCTGAACCAGCTAAACGTTTTAGTGCAATGTTTCCTAGTGTAACAATAATAGGTGCATGAATATGCTCAATTTCGTAATCTAAAATCGAAGCATGAGCAAGTATTTCCTGCTGATTTGGCGTACGATTATATTTACGCTTCACGATTTCTCCGTTCCGTTCTCGTTTCTCCCCCCATTTATATGGCCGGCTACGCACTGCACTCGTAATGTATACTTCTTCTCTTGTTACATTAATCCGTTTTAAAAAATCCATAAGCTGCTTACCAGCTCTTCCGCTAAAAGGTATCCCGTTATGAATTTCTGTTTCACCCGGCGCTTCTCCTACAAGCATCATTTTGGGATTTTGTGGTCCTTGTCCATATAAAAAGCCTTCAACAGGATAGGGAGACATTCGCTCTCTCGCTTGCTTTACTAATAGCTCTGGATATTTCATGTTTATCACCTCTTGCATGTTATACTTTCATCTTTTATCCTGTTATAATCATGAAAACAAAAATACAAAATAAAAAGGCTATCAAATTCGATAGCCTTTAATCATCATTACGTTGCATTCCTGTATAAATTAATACAAGACGAAGCAGTTCAAATACTGCAACGGCCGCTGCTGCGACATACGTAAGAGCTGCTGCATTTAATACTTTACGAGCTTGACCATATTCATCCGTTGTTACAATACCAAGCGCTTCAATTTGCTTCATTGCCCGTTTTGATGCATCAAATTCAACTGGTAATGTAACAAGCTGGAATAATACCCCGCCTGCTATCAAAATAATTCCTAATAACAACAAATTTGCCATATGCGCAAACATACCAATCATAATAAAAACCCACGACATGTTTGAGCCAAAATTTGCGACAGGAACAAGTGCATGACGGAAACGCATAAAGTTATAATCTTTTGCATCTTGAATCGCATGCCCAACTTCGTGTGCAGCTACCGCTGTACCAGCAACAGAATGACTATAATAGTTGTTCGTCGATAAACGAACTGTTTTCGATCTTGGGTCATAGTGGTCCGATAAATGCCCTGGCGTTTCTTCTACCGCTACATTGTACAAACCATTCTCATCTAAAATCTTACGAGCCACTTCCGCTCCGGTCATACCAGAAGTTGAATACACTTGTGAGTATTTACTATATGCGCTGCGTACTCTAGATTGTGCATACATCGGTATGATCATGATGATAGCAAAGTAAATCAAGTAAAAACCCATCATGAACCTCCCATAAAATTTTGTTGTATAGTAATAACCATTCTATTTTCTTCCCATAACATTGTCAACAAAGAAACCTTACAACATCGTTTCTATATTTCACTTCGTTTGAAAACAAACTTATCTATTTTTTGAATGCAGTGTACTTTTTTGTTTCTCTTTTTCCCCTTTATATTTTCTCCAACCAACATACGTTAATGTAAAAATAATAATACCTCCTGTTACAGTCATAAACCATATAAGCGAAGAATCTATCTCATCCTTTTTCGCCGTGCGAAAAATTTTCTTTATGTCATCTTTTATAATCTTCACTTGTGTTTGGCCGCTCTTATTTCGGATCATCATATGACGAAATTCATCTAGATACGACAAATGAGAATTCACACGTTGCAACTGTTCCTCCGGTAAGGCAATCATTAAACTTGGATAAATAATATCAAATTCGTGCAAAAATACATTTAATGCTTGTTGAAAACGATCATGTTCTTCCTTTTGCATTGCATTTTCCATTTTTCCAAATGTACTCATTATATTTTCTTCCCGTTCCATCCAAAGCGGCTGATATTCTGATATTTCAGCATCTAACACAAGGCGAAGTGCGAGCACATCATCTATTTTAATTTGTTTATCAGTTCCTTGTCCTTCTAATGATTGTAATGCTCTATCATAAGCAAGAGAAATCACGCGAATATGCTCCGGTGCTATTTTCTTTTTTTGATTGACCGTTAAAAATTGCTTTGAAAAATATGTTAACAGTTGCGTCGCTTTGTCATACTCTTCTTGTTTTACAAATAGGAGCGAGTCATCTAATAATCCATTTAGCTCATTCCATGTAGCTGCATATATCCGAATAGGAAACAATATAAACATAAACGCTATGATTCCAGCTAATACTTTTTTCATTCTTGTCCCCCCTATAGCTTCTAGTTCAATATATGAACTAGTGGACAAGAATAGACCTTGAACCTATCCCAAGTGAATAACCCCTCCTTATCCACCTTACGGCCTGATTGAAGAAGGGGCTTCCTGTTTCATAGACCATTGCGTAGTGGGGGGGAACCCACTACGTCTTACACAATCTCCACAGGCGTAGATTATACTGTTCGGACATAACCTTGCCCTACAGTTTGTAGACTTTAGTTTGTGATAAGCAGTTCTTCTAATCCTTTTTGTAGGATGTTCAGGCTCGCATTATAGTCTCTATCTAATATCATTCCGCACTTTGTACAAATGTGAGTACGAATAGATAGAGACTTCTTTACACGATTCCCACAAACAGAACAGTCTTGTGAAGTATATTTTGGTTCTACTTTGATGAGTACACCGCCATGATTTTCACATTTGTAAGCAAGCATGTTTCGAAACATACCCCATCCCGCATCAGAAATAGACTTCGATAATTTTCTGTTTCTAACCATGTTACGAATGTTCAGATTTTCTACAACGATAACGGAATACTCTTTCGCAAGATTGTAACTAAGTTTATGAAGAAAATCCCTGCGCTGGTTCGCTACTTTTTCATGTAGCTTTCGAACACGCTCGGCCTGTTTTATGAAGTTTGCAGAACCTTTTTTCTTCTTAGAAAGTTTTCGCTGTGCTTTCTGTAGTTGTGTTTCTTTTTCACGGAGAAATCTAGGGTTTTCAAACTCTGAACCATTAGAAAGAACGGCATACTTATGTAATCCCACGTCAATTCCTATCGAACGATTGGTATCGATATCAGATGGTACCACTTGTCTTTCGACACAGAAAATAGCGTACCATCTTTTCCCTTGGCGTTTGAGAATCAGTTGCTTGATTATTCCTTAGAGTGGTCTGTGGATAGGATATCTATTTCTCCTAGCTTTGTATTGTATAATTTACCGTTATCAGAGAAGGACATAGCATAACGATGCTTTTCGTTTCGTTTGAATCCGAATTGTGGAAACGTCATACTATTGTAGTCTTTATATTTTTTCTGTTTTGGATATTTTGCATCTTTACGAAAGAAATGATCAAATGCTTTTTTCAGACGTGCAAAAACTTCTTGTAGCGGCTGAGAAGGCATTTCTTTTAGAAAAGGATACGTCTTCTTGTCCAATGTAAGTTGTCTTTGCATATCATAACGATCGTAATTTTCTTTGTTTTGCTTATATTTCCGTTCTTTGTCTAGCAAGGCAGAATTGTAGGTTTGACGACAATATTGTAGCCAACGGTCTAACACTTCTTTTTGCACTTCTGTTGGAAAGATTTCATATTTTTGATTCAACAACATTGTCATCACCCCCCGCTAGTTTTATCCTTGTGTTTCGATGTATTGTCTTAGAACTTTTAATAGTGCACCGCCTACAGTCAGCAAACAATAACTTTGAGACCAAAAATATTCTTTACATACATTCTATCTGATTTGAAAAAATTCCTTTTTCATTCCTTTGGCTTATGCCAATCAAAATTCATCCCCTCCCTACTCATTAGGCTTCGCTCTTCTCATTCCTTGAGGAAGGGGAATTCTTTTGGAAATATGTTAAAGTGAGAGGTTTATGTTATCAAACAAAAGTTAATATACAATATTTCCCATAGATTCTTGGTAATTTTATTTTAGCTGTTGTAACCTCCTACATGCAATTCTCTCTTTTTCATAAAAAAACGATATAGAAAATAACAACAAGCACTCCCAAATAAAATAAGTAATAAAATGATACAGGCAGCATGCATAAAGAATTGCTCTGGTAACATACGAATAATAGGATCAGTCTCTGGATCAAACAACCAATAATCGTTTTGAAAGAGAAGTTTATGAAAAAATACAAAACTCTTTTCAAAATTGATTGCGATTGGGAGTATGAGTACGATTGGAAATACAATTGTAAGAACCCCTGCATACAACAAAAACTTTTCCTTTTGTTTCCGTATAAGATAGACTCCCCCGCTAAAAGAGATACAAATACTTATATACATAGCATATTGAATTGCAACAAGAATATTTTTCACATCAACAAAATGAATTCTTCCCTTCTCGGACATATCTAAAGTTGGGAAATGTAATGGTTTATTATAAAAAGGAGAAAAATAAGTAATAAGCGCATTATAATTTTGAATAATTACTTCTTTTGTCATACTTGCTGTTTCAGGAATATTTAACATATCAATCTCTATGTAATAAATTTCTTTCCCATATACAACACACATGACTGCTATTGAAAAAATACAAAAGGCGATACAAAAAGGAACAATGCATAATAAAACTCCATTCCAAATTTTTGAATATACGCTATGTGAACTCATTCATCTTCCCCATTCCCTATTTTTTATTTATCCCGCTTTAACGGGCAGTAAGAACCCCACCTCAAGATACAAAGGGAAACAAAGAAGATAGTTGGGAGGGGTAACTGCCCATAAAAGCTCGATTGGTTCAACTAACCATCAGTAGGGGATAACCCGACCCCCACTGATAGAAGTTTCACTTTATAAAGAAAACGTTAGTCTTTTCTCTCTTAGACAAAAATAATATGTAGTAGCTAAAACAACGATACTAAGCCAAAATGTAAAATAGCCAATTTGTCGGTCATACATATACATGACACTGTATTTCGGCATTTGTCCCCATAAATAATCCACAACATCATTATGCAATGTCCATATAACTGCAATCATAAAATGCCAATATTTCATTCGATAAAATGGTGCGTATAAAAGTCCTTGTACAGCCATTGCAAGATGAAAAACAATGAGTATATATCCTTCTATTCCAATATAACCGGTTATAATAAGAGTTAATACATTTACTACAACTGCCCAAATCCCATATTTGACCAATGTCACAACTGCTAACGCTTCCATTAGACCCCAATTTTTCTTTTGTATAAATGCAATTAATACAAAAACAAAAAACAAACTTGCAGTCGGACTATCTGGAACAAACGGCCAAAAAATAGCCGGCGTTTCTATCAATTGGCTTTTATACCAAATGTATCCGTAAATCGTCCCCAAAATATTAATAATAAGCAAAAGCCATAGAAAAGAACGTTGTCTTAATAACAAATATATAAACGCCAAAATGTAAATACCTCAACTTTCCAAAAATGAACATCACTTTGATGCATGAATCGTAACAAGAATGCATCGGGCTACAATCCCACACTGATAAAAGCTTTACTTTATTATAGCAAATTCCTTGCTCAAAATAGAAAAACTGACTACAAAGTTGTAGTCAGTTTTTCTATTTTGAACAGTAAGACCCCCACTAATGGAAGTTTCACTTTATTTTTTGTTATATTTCTCAATAAATGCCGATAGTTTCTTCAACTCTTCATCTGTTCCTTTAAAAACACCTTTTGGCATTGAACCTTTTCCATCTTTTGCAATTTTCGCAATTTCTTCTGGCTTTAATGTCAAGTTTTGCAATGCTGGTGCAGCTGCTCCCCCTTGCAAGTTTTCACCGTGACATGTTAAACATGTATTTTTTTGCATAATTTTATAACCGTCATCATTCTTATCAACTTGTACTGTTTTTACAATTGCACCTTGCTTTTTCGCTGCTGCCCAGTCATGCGTAGCAACAGATTCCCACGTTAGGAAAACGATGGATGCCAACGCTAAAAGCATAAATCCTGTTGCAACTGGACGTTTAAACGGACCGCGTTCTGGCCCCCGGTCAAGAAATGGAGCAAGTAATAATGCGCCAAATGCGATGCCTGGCATAATAAATGCGCCAATGACCGTATACGGACCAGATGCATAAGAATACTTTAACAATTGATACAGAAATAAGAAATACCAATCTGGAAGTGGTATATATCCTGTATCTGTAGGATCTGCAATTCTTTCTAGTGGCGATGGATGCGCTACCGTCAAACAAAGATAACCAATTAAAAAGACGGCACCAACCATCCACTCTTTTAATAAAAAGTTTGGCCAAAATGCTTCTGTTTTGCCTGGATATTCTGAATAATCTTTCGGAATATTCGGTTTTCTAACAGCAGGTACTCGAGAATCTCCGACAAACTTCATCCCTTTGCCGCGATGCATAGTCTCCCTCCTTTAATTATGTTCTGTTCTCCCTTTAAATCAAATAACATCTTATAGTGGACCAGAAATACCTTGTTTGCGAATCATGATGAAGTGAACTGCCATTAATCCTAGAAGTGCAGCTGGCAAGAAGAATACGTGAATAGCAAAGAAGCGAGTTAATGTTTGGGCACCGACAATTTCGGAGTGGCCGGCAAGCAACGTTTTTACATAAGGTCCAATAAGTGGTGTTTGTTCTGCAATTTGAATCCCTACTTTTGTTGCAAATAATGCCTTCATATCCCATGGTAATAAATATCCTGTAAAACCTAATCCTAACATAACAAAGAAAATAAGAACTCCGACAATCCAGTTTAATTCACGAGGCTTTTTATAAGCACCTTGAAAGAAAACTCGAAGTGTATGTAAAAACATCATCACGATAACGAGACTCGCTCCCCAGTGATGCATACCGCGAACAATTTGTCCATATGCCACTTCATTTTGTAAGTAATAGACAGATTCCCACGCATTTTTAATATCTGGTACATAATACATTGTCAAAAACATTCCTGATAAAATTTGAATGACAGTTACAAAAAATGTAAGACCACCAAAACAGTAAACAAAGGCAGAAAAGTGATGCGCTGGGTTTACATGTTCCGGCACTTCATGGTCTGCAATATCGCGCCACAAAGGCGTAATATCAAGCCGTTCATCTACCCAATCATAAATTTTATTTAACATCTACTTTGCACCCCCTTGTGGCTTCGCTTTACCTAAATAAAGCGTTCCATCTTTCACCTTTGACTCATACACATCAAGCGGCGCAAGTGGTGGTGTTCCCTTTACGTTCTTTCCGTCTTTCGTATAACGCCCCCCGTGACACGGACAATAAAATTGATTTGGATGTGACTTGTCCGAATTCCAGTTTACTGTACATCCTAAATGCTTACAAATTGGAGAGAATGCTACAATGTCTCCGCTTTCCTCTTTGTGTACCCACGCTGACTTTGGTTCTTCTGATTTATACCAACCGTCAACTTGTTTTACCTTAAAATCGAAGCGTTTCGGTTCAGCCGTAATATCTTTCACTTGCGCGACTGCAACCATCTCCCCCCCTGCTTCTTTCCTTAGAACTGGGTCAAGCGCAAAACGCGTCATCGGCATTAAAATCCCTGCCGCCATAAATCCTCCTACACCGGTAAGAGTGTAGTTTAAAAACTGTCTTCTTGACACCCTATGTTCTCTCTCACTCACGAAAATTTCCCCCCTCTATCAGAAATTGTCCCCCGTGAAAAATTGAAATAAAAGATAAAGACTAGGACACTATCATGATATAATACCCTACTACATTGGTCAATATCATACTAATCCCAATTATTAAAACCTTCTATTAATTATTTATTTTCCCATTTTTCAGTTAATATTTCCATAATATTTTTTATTTGCGTATGAATTATTTCTCTTTTCGCTTGATCACTGAGCTGTTCTAGCGGTAGTGCTGGTAGACAAAATAATTGTTCTGTTAAGTCGTATTCAAATTCTTTCCAAGAAAAGTCACCCGTAATTAACGCAATATGCTGCAAACCTCTCTCTTTTAAATAGTTCGTCCAATCAAGTAGACGTTGCCTCTCATTTGCACACGCTCCTTCTACATACGTAAATGCTGGTAATAAGAATACTCTACCTTTATACTCCCTCTCTAGCTCTCTAGTTAAAGCTGAAATAAATTCTCCTTCTACAGCAGCTGCTTTCATTTCCTTTTCAAATGAAATTGAAAGCAGCGGTATAATTCCTGTATCAATATATTCTCTTGTTTTTTCGTATTGTACTACATCTGCTACAGCCCATTGCACACTCAATAGCCCCCTTTTCCTCTTATTCCTACTCTAACAAACTATATGACTTATATGTTAAAAAATTGAAATGAAAACATATGATTACAAAACAGTTTACTTTATTTCTATTAAACCATACAGATAAAGGTAAAAAAAGAAAAACCATCTATAAAAGACGGTTTTTCTTTGGAATAGTCTAAAAATTGTCAAAATTAACTTTCACAGAGAAGTTTATAAGCGTTTTAACTCGCCTGTTAACCTGCGAAATGCTTCTTCATCTTGAGTATCAAGTGCCTCGTCAATTCGTTTCAAAAGTCGTTCTTTCCGAAATGAATATACACTTTCCTCTAAGAATCGCTCTGCTAATAAACGATCTTTTTCATTTACTTCGATATTCTTCGGTAAATATGGATTTTCTTCTAACACCGCAACATAGTTCGCATTTTGAAAAGATGACTTGAAGTTAAGCTGAATATAAATATCTTCATCTCTGTTTAAGCGAATATCATGAAAGGATTTTTCCGCATCAGTCGTCATTACATTTTGTTTATAAAAATGAAACGGTAAATCTTTCACACAATTTGCTGACATCACCAGCCCACGCGGACAATATTTCGCATGCTCTACAAAATGCACCTTATCCATTAATTGATCGTGACTCATTAAATAATTTAAAATCCAAACACATTCTCGCTGTTTCAGTTGATAATTATTTAAAAACCATTTTACGAAATCTTTCTTTTCGTTCACAGAAACAGGGGTATTCATCGCACTTAATCCCTCCTCTGCCCTTCTTTTTTCTTTTTACATTCAAGAAGCAGCATTAAGTTTCCTTCCAACTTAAGAAAAATCTTCTAAATTATATAATAATTCTTCGATATGCGTTTGCGTTGGATCTAGTTGTAATAAACGTATAAATACTTCTTTCGCCTCTTTTCGCAATCCCTCTTCTAACAAGAAGTAGCCGTACTCCTCTAAGAAGTCTGGATGATTCTTAAAAGAAGTATATGCACTTTGGTAATGTTTTAATGCATCTGAATACAATTCTAATTGTTTTTTCGCATAAGCAATATCCCAAAGTAATTGCGTGTCCATTTCTCCGTTATCAATAGCTTTTTCTACAACAGTAATAATCTCTTCATACCTTTCTTCTTCCTTTAAGATGTATGAATATTTTAATGTAGCACCTAGATGTGCAGGATCAAGCTCTAACGCTTTTTTTAGCGCATCTTCCGCTTCATTTCTTCTCCCTAGTTTCACTGCGATGTTAGCAAATTCTACATAAAACGGTATCGATAATTCATCAATTTTTATTCCTTCTTGAAGCGTTTCATAACTCTCCTGAAGCATTCCTTCTTTTTCATAGCATTTCGCCAAATACATATATAAAGAGGCATACTCTGGATCTAACTCTTTTAATTCTTCCCATACACTGATTGCTCTTTGATACTGTTCTCCTTGATATAGCGTAAACGCAAATCCAAATAAGGAATGAATGTCCTTCTGTTCTTCTAAACCTTCCTCATAGTAAAAAATCGCTTCATCCCATTGCCCAAGTGCACTTAAATTTTCAGCTAAACGAAGCGGAACAACGACACCGCCCATCACTTTGTGTTCTGGAAGTAATGATTCATAATATGGAATTGCTTTACTATCTTCTCCTTTACTGCTATACAATTCGCCAAGTCCGAAAGCAACTACTGGCTCATCTGGCATCATCGTTTTCGCTTTTAATAATTTTTGTTCCGCTACTTCATCAAAACCTTGCATTTGATATAAATCAGATGCAAGTAATAGAGATTGAACATATAATTCATCATTCTCTGGAATATCGTGAAGTACTTCAATCGCTTCATCCTCTTTATCTAAATCAATATATAACTCTGCTAAAAATAGCGTAAATTCACTTTCTTCTGGATATAGCAAACGTAGATCTTCTGTTATTTCTAGCGCTTGATCTATAAATCCTAGTGTATAGTAATAACGAGCAATATCGTACTTTTCTTCATCCGTACTTTGTTTTACTTGTTCTGCTAATAGTTGTAACCCTTTCTCTACTTCCCCATTTTCAATATATGTAACAGCTTGTTCAAACTTTTGCATAACTCGCTCCTTTAAATAAATACTTATGTAAATTCCATAATAAACAACTGCTTCTGTGTAATCAACCGTAATGATGACGAAAAGAACCTTCTCAAAAAGAAAAGATTCTTTTAGCTTTGTAGCATGTGTAACTGTTGAAAGAAATTTGGATATGACACAGCTACCGCCTCACTATTTTCAATGATAACTTCTCCATCTGCTATACACGCTGCAATTCCTAACATCATACCAATCCGATGGTCCCCATAACTATTTACCACATTTCCGTGTAATTGCATTTTACCACGCACAATCATACCATCTTCTGTCGCTTCAATATTTGCTCCTAATTTCTTCAATTCATTAACAACTGTATCAATACGATTCGTTTCTTTTACTTTTAATTCCTCTGCATCCTTAATTACAGTTATCCCTTCAGCTTGCGTTGCTAACAATGCTATAATTGGAATTTCATCAATGAGTCTTGGGATAAGCGTACCACCAATCTCTATCCCTCTTAGCTGTGAGGTTTCAACTGTAATATCACCGCATGGTTCAAACTCTTCATTCCGAATATTATCTATTAACAAATTGGCACCCATTTGGGATAGTACATCAAGAATCCCCGTTCTTGTTGGATTTAATCCTACATTTTTCAGGACAATTTTACTATTTGGTACAATCGCACCTGCCGCTAAGAAAAAGGCAGCTGAAGAAATATCTCCTGGCACCTCAACATTTGCGCTAGAGAGCGTTTGTTCACCCTGTAATGATACAGTTAATCCGTCAACAGTAACATCGCAACCAAATGCACGTAACATACGCTCTGTATGATCACGAGATTGTAATGGTTCTGTCACAGTTGTCACGCCTTTCCCTTGTAGTCCTGCAAGGAGAACAGCTGATTTCACTTGCGCACTTGCTACAGGAGAAGAATAATGCATACCTTTTATATTCCCTCCTCGAATCGAAAGAGGAGTAAACTGTCCATCTTCTCTTCCATCGATTTTAGCACCCATTTGACGAAGGGGTTCTGTAACACGTTTCATCGGACGTTTTCCAATTGAAGCATCTCCAATAACTGTACAATGAAACGGTGCATTTGCAAGTATACCAAGCATTAACCGAATTGTCGTTCCTGAATTCCCAACATCTAGTACTTCTGTTGGTTCTACTAATCCTTGTAATCCTTTTCCATATACAGTGACATCGGTACCATTTTGTTCAATCGTGATGCCTAACTTTTGAAAACAAGCAATTGTACTTAAGCAATCTTCACCTTGAAGAAAATTTGTAATCCTTGTTACCCCTTCTGCAATCGCCCCAAACATGACAGCACGATGCGAAATAGACTTATCTCCAGGAACAAAAATCGTTCCGTTTAATCCATTCTTAAGCTTTGTTAATCGTTTCACCTCTATCACCTCTATATCATGTAGAATTATGTATTTGTTTCTTTATTGTACTTCTTTCCTTCTTCTTTACGCAAATAAGATGAAAGAAACGACTCCTAGTCATGGAGCCGTTTCTTTTCTTATGAATATGTTTCTTCTTTTTTCACGTTCTCCTCTATAAGTTCAGTAAGCACTTCTATAATTTCTGCATTCTCTTCTTTCGTTCCAACTGTAATACGAATACCATTCGGTAAACCAAGTGGTCCACCAGAACGAACGATGTATCCTTTTTGCAATAACCTTTCAAATACTTCATCACCTGAGAGTCCAAGATCTAAAAAGATAAAATTCGTCTGTGATGGATAGTAAAATACTTGATAATTCTCACAAAAATCATAATATTGCTGTAATCCTTCATTATTCACTGTCACACACTCTTGTAAAAACGCTCGATCTTCAATAGCAGCTTGCGCAACTACCTGTGCAATTGATGACGTATTAAATGGTAATCTAGCAATTTCTAACGAACGCATTAACTTTTCATTTCCGACTGCATAACCAATGCGGAATGACGCTAATCCGTATGCTTTTGAAAATGTGCGCAATACCATAAGATTTTCATATGTCTCTAGGAATGGTAATGTTTGCGGATAATCTCGCGCTCCAGCATACTCATAGTATGCTTCATCCATAATAACAAGTGTTGTTTTCGGAACTGCCTCTAAGAATGAAAGTAATTGTTTTTCTGCTACATATGTTCCGGTCGGATTATTTGGGTTACAAATCCATACAATTCGCGTATGCTCATCAACTTGCGCAAGCATTGCCTCTAAATCATGTGTACCATCTTTTAAAGGCACTTCACGTACTTCCGCTTTTTCAATTACGGCATGATGACGATATTGTGAAAATGTCGGCTTTGCCATAACAACATTTGTTCCTTCTTGTAAAAGAGCACGGCTAATCATTTGAATTACTTCATCTAAGCCGCTACCAAATAAAATTTGTTCTCCTTTTACACGAAGATGTGCTGCTAATTTTTCACGAAGAGCATACGCCCCGCCATCCGGATAGAGCGCATATTGCCCAGCTAACGATGCCAACGCTTCATCTACACGTTTTGAACATCCAAATGGATTTTCATTTGACGCTAGTTTCACAATTTTAGATAGTCCATATTGTCTCTTTACTTCTTCAATATTTCTCCCTGGCACATACGCTTTAAGCGACAATAATTGCTCTTTTACTTTCATTCGAATTCCCCCTGTCATTTTTATAAATCGGGCCTTAGTTGTACCGCTTTCTCTAAATAGACATGCTGAATTTCATGCTGTCGTTTATTTGTCATAACCGTCATCATAACACGAATGCATTTCTCAAGAGCATCTGGTACTTCTATTTCTTGCATGCACATAACCGGTACATATGACCAGCCTTCAATACGTCTTAATGCAGCCGCTGGGAAACATGCATTTATATCTGCTGTTGTTGAAATGAGTACAGATACAATATCACTAGGCGAAATTCTATTATTCTTTGCTATTTCTTTCACTAAACGCTCTGTTGCAGTCAATATTTGTTCGCTTTCATTACAATTGACTGTAATCGCGCCGCGAATTGCGCGAATCAAATAGACTCCCCCTCTCTTTGAAATGCTTCTAAAGCCGTTCGGACGGTCTCATCTGAAATAGATACGACATCTACTACCCCAATCTCCTGCATAATAACCATACGAATTGTTCCACCGTTCGCTTTTTTGTCTTGTTTCATTACTTGAACAAGGCGGTTCACATCAAGTGTATTTGGCATACTTGGATAGCCATATGCCGTAAACCAACGCTTGATTTCCTTATATTGAAGGTCTTTTCCATATATTTGTTCACTTAAAAAGATAGCAAATAACATGCCAATCGCAACGCCATCACCATGTGTTATGTTTCCATATCCCATCTCTTTTTCAAGTGCATGTCCAAGTGTATGCCCAAAATTTAAGTGAGCACGAATACCTTTTTCAGTTTCATCCTCTGCTACAATTTTTGCCTTTACTGGAATCGCTCGTTGCAGTGTATAAATTAATCTATCATCTCTTAAATCAGTCAGCTGTTTCACTTCTTTACGAAGCCAATGATATAATTCTACATCTCCAATAAGCGAATGTTTAATGACCTCCCCAAAACCAGAGCGCCATTCTTTTTCTGAAAGCGAATTTAAAAACGGGGTATGATAAATCACCGCTTCTGGCTGATGAAATGCGCCAATCATATTTTTCCCAAGTGGATGATTAATTGCCACTTTCCCTCCAACTGCACTATCATGCGCAAGTAAAGTTGTTGGTATTTGGATAAATCGAATCCCTCTCATAAACGTCGCTGCAACAAACCCTGCTAAATCCCCAATCATCCCACCGCCAAGCGCAAGAATAAGCGAATGACGATCTAAACCTTTTTCAAGCGCAAACGTTTGAGCAGCATAATAATTTTCAAACGACTTTTCTTTCTCACCACTTGGAACCACAAATGAAAATACGTCTTTTTCTAACTGCAAAGTATTTATCACTTCGTCTAAATGAAATGATGCTACCGTTTCATCAGAAATCAGTAAAATATTCGAAACAGCTGGTTTCATATTTTCTATAAGCGTTGCTAGTTGTGATAATGCATCATTTCCGACATACACATTATATTGTTTAGAACTTGTTTGAATCTGTATTGTCTCCATTAAAACTCCCTCGCATATTCGTTATGTTTCTTTATATTTTCACGAATTAAATCGATGCGATCTGTTCCAAATTGTTTGATTACAGCTGCAGCAAGTTCCCAAGCTACAACGGCCTCTGCTACAACACTAGCTGCTGGCACTGCACAGCTATCTGAACGTTCAATACTTGCTTGAAACACTTCTTTCGTATCAATATCTATACTTTGCAACGGTTTATACAAAGTTGGAATTGGTTTCATAACCCCGCGAACAATAACTGGCATCCCAGTCGTCATACCGCCCTCTAATCCACCTGCGTTATTTGTACGTCTTGTATACCCAAGATCCTTGTCCCATAAAATCTCGTCATGAACAAGGCTTCCAGGCTTATGAGCTGCTTCAAAACCAATTCCAATCTCCACACCTTTAAATGCATTAATACTCATGATCGCAGCTGCAAGTTTTGCATCTAATTTACAGTCGTAATGCACATAACTTCCGACACCAATCGGCATCCCTTCGACAACAACTTCAACGATTCCTCCGATAGAATCCCCGTTTGCTTTCGCATCATCAATTGCTTGCATCATTTTCTTTCCTGCATCTTCATCTAAACAACGAACAGGAGATGCCTCTGTAATCGTTTGTAGTTCTTCAATAGAGGTATACGACTGCTTTTCTGCTTTTACTCCTCCAATTTCAATGACATGTCCTGCTACTTTTATCCCTAATTCTTCTAAAATACGCTTTGCAACAGCTCCAGCAGCAACACGAACCGTCGTTTCTCTAGCAGAAGATCGCTCTAATACATTTCGCATATCACGATGTCCATATTTAATTGCCCCGTTTAAATCTGCATGTCCTGGACGTGGTCGTGTAATTTGCCGTTTTATTTCTTTTGATTCTTCATCTGTTAACGGTTCTGCACCCATAATTTTTGTCCAATGTGCAAAATCACGATTTTCGACAACAAGCGTAATGGGTGCACCAATTGTATATCCATGGCGAACACCGCTTAAAATTTGAACTTGATCTTTTTCAATTTGCATGCGGCGTCCACGTCCGTAGCCTTTTTGTCTTCTTTCTAACTCCGTATTAATATCATTTGCTACTAAAGATAAACCTGCCGGAATCCCCTCTAATATTGTCGTTAGTTGCGGTCCGTGAGATTCACCAGCTGTTATATATCGCATCGGTTACTCCCCTTTACTTCAGTATTTATGTAACACTATATCATAACCTTTATTGTTTCGTAACTATATAAGTACGAATTGAAGAAACGACCTAAAAATCCTCTTTCTTCGTAGGGAGGACGAGAGCATCTGGCCGTGCATAGAAGCGATCAGGGCCTTTTCCTGCCACATGCGAGGTTAAAACAAAGAGAGAAAGCAAGTAGCGGTCATGTTGTATTCTGCATAGCAGCGACTTATATGTTGAAAAATCAAAATGGATTTATATATATACAAATTGAAAACCGACATAAAAAACCCTTTCTTCTTAGGGGGGACAAGAGCATCTGGCCATGCATAGAAGCGGTCAGGACCTTTTTCTGCCACATGCGAGGTTAAAAAAAAGAGAAAAAACAAGTGCAAGTTCCTTTTTGTTCTGCATGGCAGTGACTTATAAAGAGAAGCAGAGCCGACTGTTTAGGCCCGTTGGCTAAGGTTCTTTCACACAGAAGGTGCTTTTTATCTTCTCGTGTGGAAGGTTCTTAGACATGAGGGCTTAGGAGGCAGAGCTAGACAAAGATATTGAAACATCAAAATGAAATAAAAAAGCGCAAGAAGGAATGTGACCATCCTTTCTTGCGCCTTTTCCATTATATCTACTATTTTTAAAGCGATTACAAATTATTTCAAAATAATTAGTAAATCCACTCATTCATTACTCTAGAGTATTCAACTAGCTCTTCTTTTTTAAAGAAAATACCAATTTCACGTTCTGCACTTTCAAGAGAATCTGAACCGTGAATAATATTTTTTCCAACTGTTAGTCCAAAATCACCGCGAATTGTACCAGGTGCAGCTTCACTTGGTTTTGTTTTCCCCATCATATTACGAGCTGTTTCAACAACACCTTCACCTTGCCATACCATTGCAAAAACAGGTCCAGATGTAATGAAATCTACTAATTCGCCGAAGAATGGTTTTTCTTTATGTTCAGCGTAGTGCTCTCCAGCAATCTCTGGTGTGATTTGCATAAGCTTAGCACCAACTAATTGAAAGCCCTTTCTTTCAAATCTAGCAACAACCTCCCCAATGATTGCACGCTGTACACCATCTGGTTTTACCATTAAGAACGTTTTTTCCATAATAAATCTCTCCACTTCTCATTATGTATATGATTGTATATCCCCAAACACATAGTATCACCCTTATCAGAATTGTGCAATAGTTTTGAAATGGAGAGATTATTATTTTTTTCGAAAAACATTTAAAATTTACGTTTTCCAATATACTTCGCAACATTTTGCAACGCCAGTTTTGCCTGTCCACGAGGCAACGGCTTAATAACTTCTAATGCCTTATGTAAATATCTTTCGCTAAATGCAAAAGCTCGATCAATTGCATCACTATTTTTGACTGCTTCAATAATTTCTTTCATTTCATCTGAAGACGTATTTTCATTTACGCAAATAATTCTCTCACGAAGTTTACGATCTTCCATTGCATATAAAGCAGGAAGTGTGATATTACCTTGTAATAAATCTCCACCCGCTGGCTTTCCAAGCTTTTCTTCTGTGGACACAAAATCTAAAATATCATCAATAATTTGATATGACATACCGACAAAGTACCCATACCAAAACAAACGATTTACAGTATCACGACAAGCTCCAGATGCAATTGCACCCAATTGACAGCTAGCTGCAATTAACAATGCTGTTTTCCGCTTTATACGGCGTAAATATGTTCGTAAATTTTGCCCAAAATCATACTTATCTTTAATTTGCTCAATTTCACCTTTACACACTTCAAGAATTGTATTTGATAATGCTTTATGCACTTCTGGATTTTCTAAATTTGTAATACATTCCAGAGACTTTGCAAATAAATAGTCACCTGTATACATTGCAATGCGATCACCCCAATTGGCATTTACAGTCGCACTTCCTCTTCTTAAAAGAGCGGCATCAATTACATCATCATGCACAAGAGAAGCCATATGGATAAGCTCTAATGCAACCGCAACATGTTTAATCACATCAAGCTTATAATCGCCGAATTTCCCTGCAAGCAAAACGAAAACAGGTCGGATTCGTTTTCCACCGGCCTCAATCAATTGCAACGCTGCTTCTTCCAGCAATTGTTGCTCAGAAGCAACAACCATTTTTAGTTCTTTCTCAATTTTACCAATATCCGATCGTAAAAAAGAATACATAAGTTGTAACTTCATATCGTTCACCTTAACCTAAAACTTCTTTTCTATTTTATCCCGCTCTAATCAATAACAAAACTTCCATCTTAAAATTATTAGAAAATAAAAAAGGAAGGTGGGAGATAACTTCTAATATGCTCCCGATTGCTGAAGGCTTTCCATCAACAAAGAATACATTCCCTCGTTTACTTCGGTTTATATCCTAAATGCATTGCTGCTACTCCAAAAGTAAACGGCTTTACTTGTACTTTTTCTAATCCAGCTTCTTCAAACATACGAGCCAATTCTTTCATCCCTGGAAATGTACTTGCAGATTCTTGTAGCCATGAATATTCTTTGTAACTTTTGGCAAATAACTTTCCAAATAACGGCATGATAAATTTAAAATATAACAAATAGCCTTGGCGGATTCCAATCATTGTCGGTTGAGATGTTTCTAAACAAATAACCTTTCCACCTGGTTTTACAACACGCGTCATTTCCTTTAAAACCTGCATATAATCTGGTACGTTCCGGAGCCCAAATCCAATTGTGACATAATCAAACATATTATCCTCAAATGGCAATTCCATCGCATTACCATGAAGTAATTCTACTTGATTTAATTGTAAAGCAGCCACTTTCTCTTTTCCAACAGAAAGCATATTTTTACTAAAATCTAATCCATATACCTTCCCGCTAGAACCGACTGCATCAGCAAGCCCAATCGTCCAGTCAGCCGTTCCACAACATACATCAAGCGCTATGCTGCCCGGTTGAACATCCATAATTCGCATTGTTTCTTTGCGCCATGCTTTATGTCTTTGAAAGCTAATAACCGAATTCATTACATCGTATTTATTATATATCTTCTCAAATACGTCATGTACTCTTTCTTCTTTTGATTGTTGCATGCTTTACCCTTCTTCCAACTGTAAATTCAAAATGTTCAAGTGGCTTCTTTCAATGTGGAAAAAAACGTTTCAATTCCTGTATTATTTTGGACCAAAGTATTGATCTGACTTCTCATTTTCCTTATCAATTCACTGTATACGTTTTCTACTTTTATTTCATCATAAGATAAAATCTTTTGAAATGCAGCAAACACAGGTGACAATTCTTTCTTCATGTATATTTGATACTCAGTTTGCAAACGATCTATTGTTAACATGTTAGTAATTGCAGACTTTACATGTGTCACTTGAAAATGGTCACACGTTTTCTGTAAAAGAGCCGATTCAATCATTCCTACACTGTTTAACATTTCTTCTATCGTTTCATACGTTTGCTGATATAGCATAATTTTTTGTTCATTAATCTCTTTAATGCCTTCTGCTAGGGCACGAATCAATGTGATATCATGATTCATTGAAAGTAAATAATAATATAATCCGCTGTAATAATCCCCTGCCAATACTGTTAATTGGCGCCGCTTATGAAACGCATCGGTCTCCTCTTTATTTGATACTTTTTCATGCGTGTCCAAAGCAATTTGTACAAGCATAATCGTTACTACGTAATGTTCAATTTCTTTTCTATGTAAGTTTGCACTTTTTAAAATGGAATATAAGAACGCTATTTTTTTTTCATCAACAACTGGTTCTTCAATATATTTTATAAAATAAGGATGGCGTAGTTTTTTATATAGCTGCTCTTTTATATCCGTAAACCCTCCGTAGATTTCACCCACAAAAATCACCCTTGTTTTCTAATTCATAAAACCTATTATAACACATTCATTCATTTTTCTATAAAAAAAACTTGACGAAACAAACCAAAGCAAAAAATTGACCTTTCATTCACCTTATCTTGAGCATAAAATCGTTACAAAGTGAAACTTCCACCAGTGGAGGTCTTGCTACTCTTAAAGTAGCGAGATAAAAAAAGAAAAGCAGTTTCCTGCTTTCCTACTAATTCATTTTAATAAAAGATAAAATTTCCGCACGTGCTGCTGCGTCTGCTTCGAGCGTACCACGCACTGCAGTTGTTACAGTTTTTGCACCAGGTTTTTTCACACCGCGCATTGTCATACACATATGTTCCGCTTCTACAACAACCATTACACCATGCGGCTCTAACACTTCCATAATAGAATCCGCTACTGTTGATGTAATTCGTTCTTGTAGTTGTGGTCGACGTGCGACTGTATCTACTGTACGTGCCAATTTACTTAATCCAGTTACTTTTCCACCACGTGGAATATATGCAACATGAGCAACGCCATAAAATGGAACGAGATGATGCTCACACATAGAAAAGAACGGAATGTCCTTTACCAATACAAGTTCTTCATGATCTTCACCAAACACTTTATGTAAATGTTCTTTCGGATCTTCATGCATACCAGAAAATACTTCTGCATACATCTTCGCAACACGTTTTGGTGTATCTAATACGCCTTCGCGCTTTGGATCGTCCCCAATTGCTTCTAAAATAAGGCGTACTGCATGTTCGATTTGCTCTAAGTTTACATTTGCCATCCACTAGCCCTCCCGAATAAAACCTAAAAATGCTACGAACACATTCTAGCATATATATGTTTTTAAAAGCAAAAAGAAGAGTTTCCAAGTAAGGAAACTCTTCTTCCCCGTAATATGTAAGGATTATTTAACCGCATCTTTTAGCGCTTTACCAGGTTTGAATGCAGGTACTTTGCTTGCCGCGATTTCAATTTCCTCACCAGTTTGTGGGTTACGTCCTTTACGAGCCGCACGCTCACGAACTTCGAAGTTACCAAATCCGATAAGTTGTACTTTATCACCTTGCTTTAAAGCTTCTAAGATGGAATCAAAAACAGCGTCAACTGCTTTTGTTGCGTCCTTTTTAGAAAGGGAACTTGCTTCTGCAACAGCATTGATTAAATCTGTTTTGTTCATGCCATTCACCTCCTCCCAAAGATACGACTGTATAATGATCATAAAATGAGTCTTACCTTCATTTGTAGGCAATTTTTACAAATTCTATACTACAAAGATGTAGATAAATCATTATCAAGGCCTATATTATACGATTCTCCTTTATAATTCAATATTTTTAAAGAAAATGTTGCCATGAAAATACGAAAAACTGATAAAACTTGACAATCGACTATAAAGTATTAGATAATGGCATTTTGTTTTTCTATGAAAAATGAAAAAAGACCCCAAAATAAGGAGTCTTTTGATTATAAAATAATTGCTATTAAGCCGCCTGATCCTTCATTTATAATTCGTTCTAACGTTTCTTTTAATTTATAGCGGGCATTTTCTGGCATTAATGATAATTTTGCCTGAATTCCTTCTCGAACGATAGAGCTAAGTGACCGCCCAAAAATATCGGAATTCCAAATAGAAAGTGGATCGTCTTCAAAATCTTGCATTAAATAGCGAACAAGCTCCTCACTTTGCTTTTCCGTTCCAATAATCGGTTCAAATGTTGATTCTACATCAACTTTAATCATATGAATTGACGGGGCGACAGCTTTCAATTTCACACCAAATCGTGACCCATGACGGATAATTTCCGGTTCATCCAAGCTCATATCTGCTAGGGCTGGTGCTGCAACACCGTATCCTGTTTGTTTTACCATTTTTAGTGCATCCGCAACTTGATCATATTCCGTTTTCGCATGAGCAAAGTCGAGCATTAATTTTAACAAATGATCTCGGCCCCGAATTTCAACACCTACCACTTCTTTTAAAATTTGATCGTACAATTCATCCGGTGCATATAAATCAATCTCAGCAACACCTTGCCCCATATCAATTCCTGCAAGACTTGCACGATCGATGAATTCATATTGACTAAATTGCCATACAACGCGATCAACATCACGAAGACGTTTAATATCTTTCACTGTTTCTTGAACAGCCTCTTGATAGCTTTGACGAAGCCAGTGGTTGTCATGTAACACCATTACCCAACTTGGGAGATTTACATTTACTTCGAGAACCGGAAATTCATATAACGCCTCTCGTAATACGTTATATACATCACCTTCTCTTAACCCTTCTACACTCATTGCCAACACTGGAATATCATATTCTTCTACTAAACTTTGACGAAGTTGTTCTGCATCAGGATGATATGGCTGTACTGTATTAATGATCATAATAAATGGTTTTCCTACTTCTTTTAATTCATTTACAACCCGTCCCTCTGCTTCAATATAATCGCGGCGTGGAATTTCTCCAATTGTTCCATCAGTTGTAATAACTACCCCAATTGTAGAATGCTCTTGAATTACTTTGCGCGTTCCAATTTCCGCTGCTTCATGAAATGGAATCGGCTCTTCATACCACGGTGTATTAATCATGCGTGGCCCATTTTCATCTTCATACCCTTTCGCTCCTGGAACAGTATAGCCCACACAATCTACTAAGCGAATATTTACATCAAGCCCTTCTTCAACATGGATAGAAACCGCTTGGTTTGGAACAAACTTTGGTTCTGTCGTCATAATTGTACGCCCTGCTGCGCTTTGCGGCAGTTCATCTTGTGCGCGCTGGCGATCCGAGTCATTTTCAATGTTTGGAATAACAACTAGCTCCATAAATTTCTTAATAAAAGTGGATTTCCCTGTCCGAACAGCCCCTACAACCCCAAGATAAATATCACCGCCTGTGCGCTCAGCAATATCTTTAAAAATATCAACCTTTTCCAAGTGATTCCCTCCCTCAAAATTTTTGGGAATAAATCATGATTATTCTTGTAGTTTGGACAATACAGCATATGATTTTGTCCCAATTTCATATGACTATTTTAAAAAAACTTTTTATTTGCGATGCAAATATTTCAAGAAGTAAAAAACCCTTCTTCTAGAACTTATTCGCTAAAAGAAAGGTTCATGACTTATCACTTAAAAAAAATTGGTTCTTTATTCTTCACTGTATACGGCAAAGAATACGCCGGTACAAATGGAGTATGTTTCACAAGCAACTGACGAATATCTTCTCCTTCTTTTACTTCATCACCATATTTTTGTAACATATCGTATAAATCAATACGATAATCAATATACACCTCACCTTTCTCATCAACAACAAAAGGTAAGTTTTTACCAGAATAGGGGCTTTCCACTTGAGGAATTTCTTTATATCCCATTTTAGTATAATCAAGCTCATACACACCATCTGTAATTACTTTTTTAAACGGTGGATATTGATGCTCATCACGATAGATTTTTAGTTTTAACTTTAAATCTTGAACTCGCTCAGCTGTTCGAACATCAATTAATTTCACAGTGGGATTTGTTTCTACATCAACTAATACATATTGATAAATGCCTCCGCTTTCAAAAGCATTTCCAGGAGGTTCTTGCATCAATCTAGGGGTAATTTTTTGAAAATCAATCGGATATTTTTGATAGATTGGTGTATTCATATCACGTGTTTTAATAGGCAATATATGACCATTTTGTTCTCTATATGTATTAACTGCTGTTTGCACCGCTTGTAATTGGTCTTCATATGGTATGACGTGTTGTTGCATCTTTTCTTTCGGGTATAGACACCCAGATAATATACTCGTACAACACAATGCGAAAATCAGTAGCGTTTTCTTCATCAAAAATCCGTCCTTTAGTTTCTATTGTTCAATCGGTCCGCTAAATACAACAAGAAAAATAATAAGTCCTGATACAATCATACATGCATATGCAAACAAAGCTGTAAACCCTTTCAAAAATGCATTCTTTATTTTATGGCGACTTAGCAAAATGAAAACAACAGAAATAAACATAAGAACCATTGCGCCCAAAGCAAACCACATCTTTATAAGTCCAACAGACATATATACCCCCCTTTATCTTAATATATTTTTCTATTATTTTAACAAATTATAACTTTTAAACAAATAGAAATATTCCATTTATATATACAAGTTAAAAACCCCTTTTCTTTTAGGGTGGACAAGAGCATCTAGCTGCGCATAGAAACGGTCAGGGCCTTTTCCTACCACATGCAAAGTTTAAAACAAAAAGAGAAAGCAAGTAGCGGTCATGTTGTATTCTGCATAACAACGACTTATAAAGAAAAGCGGAAGCGGCTCGCTCAGAACAAGAGGGGGCAGAGCTAGACAAAGAGGTCGAAAAATTAAAATGGATATATATTTAACAATAAGATGATACTTCATCTTAAAATACTGAGCGGTATACATTCACTTATATGAAAACGAATAAAAAACGAAGCGAACGGGACTTCTTCGCTTCGTTTGACCAAACACTCCCACAAACAGCTCATATTCATTCCTTCATAGTATCGTATGCAATATATATAACAGTGGTTTCTCGTACTTTATTTTTTAAACATTTTACTCAATGAACTAAAATCAGCTGGCATGTTATTATTAATAATTGCATTTATAATTTGATCTTCTTTTTCTTTTGATACATCTCTTCCCGCCATTGTTGCAACCTGATGAATTAACTGACGTAATACTTTCTCATCTCGTAAATTTGCATTTTGAACCGAAGAGGCTAATTTAAAAATATCATCTTTATTTACTTTCGCTTCCTTTTCAATATTGTTGAATAAATTGTTATCCACCTTGTTCACCCTCTCATGTAAGCTACACTTCATTGTATGCAGAAAATAAAGAATGGTGAAAAAACCCAAAAGAAAAAGCTGCACAAATGTCTTTTCACATTTGTACAGCTTTTTTTACAGCAAGTCTGGAATCGCTTCTACTTCGTGTTTACGCACACGTCCCATCAACGTTCCAACAGCATCCTTTACGTTTTTCTCATTAAATAATACATCATATAAAACGGTTGTAATTGGCATTTCTACATCCATTTTCCTAGCCATCTCATATGCTGCTTTCGTTGTCCGCACACCTTCAACAACCATTCCCATATTATCTAATACTTCTTCTAATGAGCAACCTTTACCAAGCATGTTACCAGCACGCCAATTTCGGCTATGAACGCTCGTACATGTTACAATTAGGTCACCCATACCTGTCAGACCAGCAAACGTTAATGGGTTCCCACCCATTTCACTTCCTAAACGAGCAATTTCTGTTAATCCTCGCGTCATAAGCGCTGCCTTTGCATTATCACCTAAACCAAGTCCATCAGTAATCCCCGCCGCAAGGGCAATAATATTTTTTAACGCCCCGCCAAGTTCAACTCCAATAATATCTGGGTTTGTATATACACGGAAATAGCTATTCATAAATAAGTCCTGAACCTCTTCAGCTGCTTCCATACGCTTTGCAGCTGATGTAACTGTTGTAGCTTGACGCAACCCAACTTCTTCTGCATGACTCGGTCCTGATAAGACAACCACATCTCGAATGAGATGTGCCGGAATTTCTTCTTCAATCACTTCTGAAATACGCTTTGAAGTTCCTGGTTCAATCCCTTTACTCGCATGAATCCATGTAATTGGCTGCGAAACAATTTTTTTCATATTTTGCAATACTTCTCGATATGCTTTTGTAGGTACAACGAGAAGTACTGTATCTACTCCTACTAATGCCTCTTCTAAGGAAGAGTAAGCAACGATACCGGTTGGCAGTGTAATTCCCGGAAGATAACGACTATTCTCATGTTTTTCATTTATTTCATCCATAAGTTCTGCTCGGTTACCCCAAAGACGTACATCATGGCCGTTGTCAGCTAATACCATCGCTAACGCCGTTCCCCAGCTACCTGCTCCTACTACTGTGATTTTTTTCATAAAATCACACCCTCTCCATTAGTCTCGTGCTCTTGCAATAACTTTAATCGGTGTTCCTACGAAACCAAACGAATCGCGCAGACGATTTTTCAAGAAACGCTCATAAGAGAAGTGCAGTAATTCTGGATCGTTTACGAACACAACAAATGTCGGTGGTTTCACCGCGACTTGTGTTGCATAGAAAATTTTCAAACGTTGTCCATTATGCGTTGGTGTTGGATTCATTGCAACAGCATCCATAATTACATCGTTTAATACATTTGTTTGTACACGAATACTATGACTTGCATTTACCTCATTAATAACAGGAAGCAGTGTGTGTGTACGTTTTCTCGTTTTTGCAGATAAGAATACGATTGGTGCGTAATCCAAAAATTGGAAATGAGCACGAATATTCTCTTCGAATTCCTTCATCGTTTTCTCATCTTTCTCAACCGCATCCCATTTATTCACAACAATAATAACAGCACGACCTGAATCATGGGCATATCCAGCAATTTTTTTATCTTGTTCAATGATTCCTTCTTCACCATCTAAAACAACTAAAACAACATCAGAGCGTTCAATTGCTCGAAGTGCACGAAGTACACTATATTTTTCTGTGCTTTCATATACTTTTCCTTTTTTGCGCATTCCTGCTGTATCAATGATAACGTAATCTTGTCCATCTTTACTGTACGGCGTATCAACCGCATCACGTGTAGTACCTGCTACATTACTAACGATTACACGTTCTTGTCCAAGCAACGCATTTACCATTGATGATTTTCCAACGTTCGGGCGACCAATTAAACAGAATTTAATCGTTTCATCATCGTATGGTTCTTCTTCAATTTGTGGAAAATGTTTTGCTACTTCATCTAATAAGTCCCCTAAACCTAAGCCGTGTGTTCCAGATATAGGAAACGGCTCCCCAAATCCTAACGCATAAAAATCATAAATTTCGCTGCGCATCTCTGGATTATCTACTTTATTCACAGCTAATACAACTGGCTTTTTAGAACGATATAAAATCTTTGCAACTTCTTCATCCGCAGCTGTTACACCGTCGCGACCATTTGTCATAAAGATGATAACATCAGCCTCATCAATCGCAACTTCTGCTTGTTGACGAATTTGTGTCAAAAATGGCTCGTCTCCAATATCAATTCCACCCGTATCAATAATGTTAAACTCATGATTTAACCATTCTCCTGCACTATAAATACGATCCCTTGTTACACCAGGGATATCTTCAACAATCGACACTCTTTCTCCAACAATTCTATTGAAAATCGTAGATTTCCCCACATTTGGGCGCCCTACTATTGCCACTACCGGTTTTGGCATATACTTTCATCCTTTCTATTTGCTTCTGTTATTATGTAAAAAACCCTTCTTTGTGCAAGAAGGGATTTGCATTCCAGAATATTTCTCTTCATATCAAAACATCTCATATTATAACACATTTCAAGAATGTTTCACAATAATATATAAATTCTCTTGCAAGCGGTGTGCAATTCCATCTAAAATCGCCTCTAAATTGCTAGCAACAAACTCCATTTCCTCTACTGTCTCACATACAAATAACGGCGCCCCGCCAGCAAACTTTTCCGGAATTGTTGTAATAACAGCAAGAATACATTTTTCTAATATCATCCTTTATCTCCCCTTCCTTTTGGGGCCTCAGAAGACATATGAATCGCACTTTCTAATGTTGGAACATTTCCAATGACCTGAATAGCTTTATTTACATCTTGATCTTGCGGCAAAACAAATATGCCTATTCTTCCATCATTTAAGTCACGTTTCGCAAGAGGTACAAGTGCTGGTGTTCCAGAATCTCGATATACACCAAGCGCAACAGATATATCATGCAAAATCGCTTGTCTTTGACCAAGGTTTGCCAATGTCACCCTTGCATCAATTGATTTTGGTTTTAAAATAAATCCCATACCATATTTCATAATTTCTTTTTGCCTTGCCGGTAAACCAATATTCATAATATAAATATTATCAACATAAAGACCTGCTCCTTCAAAATGCAATGGAGCATGCTCAACTTCAACAAGATCGCGCAGCCGTTTACCAGACATCAACTTTTTCGCGAAAAAGAAACTTATGATTCCAGCTAAAATACCGGCATACCATGATTTAAATCCTAAATAAGCAAAAGTAGCTACGAAAGATGTTAACATAGCTAAATAATTACGACTCTCAAATACAATTGCAATTCCCTCAATATATGTGTTCCCTCTAGGGACAAGTTCATACCCGTCTAATTGCTGCAGTGTATTCCGCTCCATATTACGTACATCACGAAACTGTGATGCTGCTAATGTCAAAAATGTAATAGCAGAGAAATCCTTTTTCAAAATAGCTGGAATGGCAACCGCCCCAAGAGCAGCCGCAATAATTCCCATGGCAATATGAATAATCTTGCCATGTAAACGAGTTGGATACTGCCTTGTATCAGTTTGAAGCATTAAAATTCGTGTGACAGTTCCAACAGTTACTCCAAGCAACATAGCTGATGTATACGAGTTCATAAATTAACCTTGCCCCTCCTTCACTTGCTTTTGCTTAAATTGCCCTGTATATGTAATTATTTTTCCAATTCCGTACAAAAGACTAAAGAACATTGTAGACACAGCAATCATATTAAAAAATTGTAAACTCCCTAATTGATACGGAAAATTGAATGTCTTTAAAATAAAAGCTACAAACAACTCACCTTGCAACGCCCCTACATATAAGCCCCATATACGTAATAGACGGTCCCTATGTAATAAAACAGATGTATAAACGAGAATACTACTTAACATCAATGTACGATCTACTACAATCCAAATCGGATCATATAATTCAATTAAGGAAAAACTTGCATATAACATCGCGATTATAAGTGCACATAGTAAAGTGTAGATCTTTTTCCATACTGAATATGCCGCAATCCCAATAAAAGAGATTCCGCCTAACAAAAGGGCATTTACCGATATTGTAATAGAAGCAACTGAAATCACTGTTTGCGAACAAATAATCAATAATAAAATGACCGCACTAAGCCTGAGTCTAACTGTATCTTTTCTCCAAAAAAACGTCGTAACAACCCAGCCCATCCACGCCAAAAAATAAAAATAACCACCTTCCAAGTTAACACCTCCTATTATTTCCATTATGGGGATATTTCATGAAAAATAATCGTCTTCTATCACTGCATATTTTTAAAAATAACAGCAACACTTTGTACTAAGGAGGTGGGAACACCATGGGTAAAGATCGTCAAGAAAAGAAATTGAAACAATCGCGACGCGTAGAATCTGACCGCAGCCAATCATTACAATATCCAGGTGCAACAGGACTCGATACACCGGAGCAAGCAAGAAGACAAAATCAACATTAAAACAAAGAAACAGTCAACATATCGTTGGCTGTTTCTTTGTTTATATATAAATCCATTTTTATTTTTCAACATGTAAATCGCTGTTATGCAGAGCAAAAAGTGACCTACACTCGCTTTATCCCTTTGTTTTAAACCTTGCATGTGGCAGGAAAAAGCCTAGGCCGCTTCTATGCATGGCAAGATACTCTCGTCCGCCTAAAAAAAGGAGTTTGTGTTCGTTTTTTAATTTATATTCATACATATAAATACTTACTGTATAATCCCTTCTTCTGTGGCTTTCTTTATTGCTTCAACACGGTTAGATACATGAAGCTTCGAATATATGTTAATAATGTGTGTCTTAACTGTCGAAAGAGATATGCACAATTGTTCACCAATCTTTTTATTTGATGCCCCAGTCGCAAGAACCTTCAATACTTCTAATTCTCTATTACTTAAAAGAACATTCTCTTTATCATGATTTCCTAACTGTAATAACACATATAAAAATTCCCTCTCTCCCTCATTTAAATCTTGTAATCGTTCTTCTTTCAATAACATCAATAATACTTGCGTCTGTTTATCTAGCCTTTTATAAGGTAATAAAATATGATTTTCATAACTATAATGTATTGCTTCTCTTAATAAATTTAAAAGCTCTCGTTTATATTTTTGCAACTCATTTCCTAAAATAGTCACTTTTAATAACAGTGCTTCTATTAATAATATCTTCATTTTATATTTCCTTGTAAATTCCGCAATGTCATCAAGTAATTGTAATGATTCTTGTATATGCCCTTTCCGCAATAAAATCTGAGCATATAACAATTTATCTTCAGTTCGTAATTTCTTTTTTTCGTTTTTTTGTTGATATATGGGAACAAATTGATCTAATTGCTGTACATACTCTTCATCAACATGTATTGCATATTTTAACAAAGAAGATAGAAATGCTTCATTTTGATATGTATCAAATGTTTGTAATTTCTGGATCGTTTCTTTCGCTTGCTGTTTATTACCTTTCAGAAATTGAAGTTCCATTAAATTATATAAATAAGGTTTTCCTAATGCAGCTTCGTCATTTTGTACATGTTGTAATGATTTTTCAGCCTCATCTAATTGTAAACGCTTTAAATAAATACCCGTAATTCCAATATGACAAGTTACTTTGAGAGCTGATAAAAATGGATGTTGTTCAACCACCTGAAAAAGCTGATTATATAATCGCTCACACTCTTTTAAATCTCCTAAATCCTCTTTAATCTGGCATAAAGAACTTAAAATGCCCATTTTGACATATGGATTTTTCATTCTCTTCTCAAGCATAGACGCTTTATCAAGCACATATAGTGCATCCTTGATTCGCTCCTGAAACCACAGAAAAAATGATAATTCTACATAAATAATTGCCTTGGTTACATCACTTATATCCATGTCTTCAATTTCATCTATAAACAAAACATCTAATTGTAAATTTTCTTCCTCAATTAAAGCCTTGCAAAATACGAATACCTCCCAAGGATGATGACCACCTTCCCCTTCGTACACGGTATTTAATATTTCTGTGCACTGCTCAAACTCCATATTACAATAATGGTAAAAAATGAGTTGAAATGCCATCTCTTTATTTTGCACAATACACGTTAACGGAATATGTCGCAAATAGCTCCAGCCTTGCGGGTTTTGCCCGTGTATTTCAATTTTTCTCAAAGCAGCCTCATAACATTGCATCTCTAATAATTGCTTTATACATTCCTCAAAATCACCGCATTGTTCGTATACTTCTGCCGCTCGTAAACGTAACTTCTTTTGCATCTCCACTTCTAACCGCTCAAAAGAATGTTGTAAAAACTGTTGAAAAATAGCGTGATAACGATATATTCCACGATCTTCATCAAGATTAATTATAAATAAATGTTTTTGAAATAGACGTATAATCATCTCTTTTGTATCTTGTTTTCCCAACAATTCATTACAAATCTCCTCATTAAAATAACTCAAAATAGATGTCTTTACGAGGAAATCTTTCTCTTCTTCTTCCAATGCCTCTAAAATTTCTTTTGACAAATAAGCAATCATATATTTATTCAATACTTTCACATGTTGCATACAATCATATTTATGATAAGAACGTGCAAGAGCGATTAACTGAAGACCACCAATCCATCCTTCTGCCAGCATATTCATGCCATGAACTATTTCATGTTTTATATCCATCTGCAATGTATGTCTAATAAACTGAAAACCTTCGTCTGCTGATAGCTTTAGTTCTTCTTCTCCAATTTCTAATAATCTTCCTGAAATGAGAAAATCACCTACATAAAATTTAGGTTCTTCTCTCGTTAATAAAACAATGCGAACATTTTCTGAGGAATACTTTAAAAAATATTCTATTGTCTTATTAACATCAACATCCGTTATATAGTGAAAATCATCAATAATAATCGTAATATCATCTTTTTTATTTAGTAGATTAATCAAAGATACAATAATACGTTTCATATCATCTTTATGCATAATCATTTGAAATAAAGAAATAATGTCTTCTATTTCTTCAATATATACACGCATACTTTCTAACATATAGTACCAAAAAGAAAATACATTATTATTCTCTTTATCTAGAGTAATCCAGGTAATTGCAAATTCTGGGTTTTCTTTGACAAAAGAAGAGCATATAGTCGTTTTTCCACTACCGGCCGATCCTTTCACAACTACAAGCTTATAATCGCACAATGTTTCTAATTTTTTTAATAGTTTTTCTCTACGTACATAATTTTTCCTTGGCGTTGGAGTCATTAATTTTGTAGAAATGATTTGAACTTCTCTCTTCATTTCATCACCTTATTATTTTCTTTATGCGTTTTATTGGTTCATCACCAAAAGACGGGGGACATATAGAGATGTACACTCCACTCCGAGTGGACGCTTTCCGCAGGCGAGAGCGGGCCTCCTCGGCAAGCCTGCGGGGTCTCACTTTCCTCGCTATTCCCGCAGGAGTCGCCACTCTCCGTTCCGTGTATGAAAAATAATTTATTTTCAAAAAATCAACCCCATGTTACGCTGATGAACCATTTTATATGGTTAACATAGCAAATATCAATATCGACCTTCCTGTACTCTTTTTTTACAAATAATTATACTGAGCATAAAGAATAACAAGATAATAAAGCTTATATACGTAATTGCGCCTCCATACCGTGCTATATTATAACCATTTTCAACACCATCAATAATCGAAAGATACTGCTTTTGCGGCAAAATTTGCACAAACCAATCAACTATCCCGTCATTTTGCTTTAAAGCAAAGAAGGACCCTGACAGAATAGAAGTAAAAACAATAATGGAAGAAGACAACATCATTGTATTGTCAGTAGTTTCTATAATCGTACTCATAAATAACGAAAAAGATGTTGCAATCATAACAAGGATAGCCAATAAATAACTATATTCTAAATAACTGAACCCTATATTTACCTGAAACATGATCTTCTCGACGATTAAAATAAGCAATATTGGAATATATACAATAAGGAATGTAAAAAGGAAATGTGCAAATAAATAATGATGAATACGTATAGGAGAAGATACAATACGAGTAAAGGTACGATTTTCCTTATCTTCTGTAAAAAAACTCATAAACATGATACTCTCTAGTAATACAAACATACAGAGATAACCCAAAATATTCGTACCTACCTTCCTAACTTCATTTTGATGAAACGAACCAATACTTTTTTGTTGAAATGCCCTCTCGATTTTTTCCTTGAAATCATGTTCTTTAATTGTCTTTACCTCTATTTGTCCGTTTTCTTTCGGAATAACTGCTGCATCGTATTTTTTCATTACAAATTCAGACATACTTGGAATTTTATTTATGCTTTTAATATGAAACCCGTCTACATGTATATCATTCTTACCCTCTTGTGTTACATAAGCGATATTCCCTTTCATTTCAAATTTGGAAGTAAAGTAGATGGCAAGTGATATAGAAATAAACGTAAGGAGAATCGTTAACAGTATATAATTCTTTTTACTAATAGCTCGCCGGATATTATGACGAAAAACAATTAAAATCTCGTTCATATATAATCCTCCACCTTAAATAGAAATTTACAACCAACTAACCCAAAACAAGTTAACAAAACTAACACACTGCCTGTTGTAAGGAAAAGGCTAAAATCTTGATCATATATGATCTTCATCACACATTCTACAATCCACTTTACTGGTGAAATATATGATATTGTCCGAACAGTGTCCCCCAATCCATCAAGAGAAAAGAATACTCCTCCTAAAATTGCTAAAGCATTATTTAACAAACTTAATATTTTATTCGTTACCTCTTCACTTTTAAACATACAGCAAAACAATACACCAATAACCGCTGATAAAAAATTAAACAACAACATAATGATAATGATATAGCCAACATTCCTTCCTCCGAATGCTACATGCAGGCCTATATGAGCTACATACATGACAAATAAATAACAAACAGATGTAAAAGTAAATGTAGCTAATATTTTCGACAAATACAGATAAGAAACACGAATTGGGCTATACATAACTCGTAAATTACTATTTTTCAACCTTTTCTCCATAAAACTATTAGAAGCTGTCATAGATACATTCAAAATGCCATATATCAAAATTGTAACGCCATAATAATCATAGGAGGTAATCTCACTTTCTCCGTATCTACCATTGCTCAAATAACCAAAAATTAATATAAATAAAATTGGAGAAATTGTATTTGTTAGTAAAAGCACTGGATTCATAACAATATTAACTACATCACGTTTATATAACACAAAGAAACCCATCATTTTCACCTTCAATCTCTTAATTTCCTTCCTGTTAACTGTAAAAATACTGTTTCTAAACTCGCACTTTCGCTCATAATATTTTTTACTTTCATTCCTTCATTTACAAGGAGTGTAATGATTTTATCTAAATTTTCCACACCTTTTAATACGACAACTTCTATTACTCCGTCTTTTATTGTTACTTCTTTCATCCCTTCAATTTTAAAAAAGCTTTCTTCTACACCTGCTGTTATATGTTCACACTCTATAAAATAACGTTTTTCATCCGCAATATGCTTCTTAAGTTCTTCTTTCGTTCCTTCTGTAATAATCTCACCATGATCCATGATGATAATCCTTGTTGATATTTCTTCCACCTCCTCCATATAATGAGTTGTATAAATAATCGTAGATCCTTGTTCTTGTAATTGTTGAATCGACTGTAAAATATGATTTCGAGATTGCGGATCAATCCCAACTGTCGGTTCATCCATAATAATAACTTTTGGTTTATGTGCAATCGCACATGCTATATTCAGCCTTCTTTTCATTCCGCCTGAAAAAGTTTTTGGTTTTTCATTTTTCTTATCAAGCAGTCCAACAAATTGCAACGCTTCTTTTACAGATTGCTGCAATTGCGCTCCTTTCAAACCGTAAAGAGCAGCAAAAAACGCTACATTTTTTTCCGCTGATACATCTTCATAAATTGCTAAATCCTGCGGCACAATACCGAGGTTACGCTTTACATATCGTGCATGTTTTTTTACATCTTTCCCTTCAAATAAAATTTTTCCCCCGTCGTACTGTAAAACGGTCGACAAAATATGAATAGTCGTACTTTTCCCAGCACCATTTGGACCAAGAAAACATAAAATTTCCCCTTCTCTCACATCAAACGAAATGCCTTTTAACGCTTTATAATGGCCGTAACATTTTTCTAATGCTCTCACTTCAATTAGCTGTTTCATATCATCCTCTCCTTTCTCCTTCATTGTATAGATTTTATAAATAAAAAAAATCAACCGAATGGTTGATTTTTATCTCGCTATTCGTTTACAGTAAAACCCCACTAATGGAAGTTTTACTATATCCTAGCCTAAACAAATAATAAAGGATTGTAACCAGTGTGAAATAAAAAATGCAGCGTTTAGGATTCACTTTACATTAACTCCACCAAAATGTTTCCTAAGATGCATTTTATTTAACGCCTACTATATATTGTTGTATCAATCCCGCGCTCATTAAGCCAATGGTATGTATCACCTTTAATAACAAGTGGTACTTGCCTAAGCTCGGTGATTGTTCGCACTCCAAGCGCCGTCATGATAAACTGTAAATCTGTATGTAGTAATCCAATTTCTTCCATCAGTTTCTCTATACCTTCTTGCATCAAAATTCGCAAAAAATGCCCGGCAAATGCAGCCGCTGACGCTCCTAAGGCCAATGCTTTCGCTACATCATGTGCTGTTTGAATACCACCTGATGCAATAATAGAGAGAGGGTTTTGTGTAGAGGATACTTCAATTAAAGAGGAAGTAGTCGAAATGCCCCACTCATTGAAATAGGAAAGTACTCGCTGTCTTCTTTCATTTTCAACCACCGCAAAGTTTGTACCGCCATATCCACCAATATCTATAGTCGAAACCCCAACACTAGCTAAATCCTCCGCTGCCTCTTTACTCATACCAAAACCAACTTCTTTTACTATAACAGGAACAGAAGAATGCTTGACAATTTGTTCAATTCTCTTTAATGCACCAGTAAAATCTCGATCACCTTCTGGCATTGTCAATTCTTGAATGACATTCAAATGAATTTGTAATGCATTCGCTTCAATCATATCAACAGCTCGCTTCGCTTGTTCTACTGTTGCTTCACTTCCTAAGTTTGCAATAACAATTCCATTCGGATTCACTTTTCTCACAATTTTATAAGATGCAGCTTCATTAGAGTCTTTTAACGCCGCCATTTGTGAACCGACAGCCATCGCAAGCTGATACTGCTGTGCAGCTTGTGCTAGTTGTGCATTAATATGTAGTGTGTGCTCTCCGCCACCACCAGTCATCGCATTGATAAAAATCGGCGAACTTAAAGCAAGTTCGCCGATTTCTGTTTGAAATGATATACTTTCATAACTTATATTCGGTAAGCTTTGATGAACAAAAGCAACGTCACAAAAGCCATGTGTACGAGACTGTCCAGTAGAAAGAGCATACTCAATGTGTTCTAATTTACGTTTTGCTCTTACCACACACATCCCTCATTATTTCTTTAAATTTTTTAGCTGTTCTCCAATAATATCACCTAATTGGAATGTTGCAGAATCAGCAGTTGGTTCATATTTACTATAATCTTCTGTTTCATTATTTTCTTCAAGTGCTTCTTTTATACTTAAAGAAATACGTTTTTCTTCTGAATGAACTTCTAATACTTTTACTTTCACATCTTGCCCGATGTTTAATACTTCATTCGGATTTTTCACATGACGGTTTGCAATTTGTGAAACGTGAACAAGTCCTTCTACACTTGGAAAAATCTCAACGAACGCTCCAAAAGTAACAAGGCGTTTTACTTTCCCATCTAATATATCGCCTACTTTTACTTGATTTGATACATTCGACCATGGACCTGGCTGCACCGCTTTCATAGATAAAGAAATACGCTGCGTATCAGCATCAACAGATAACACTTTTACTTTTACAGTTTGTCCCTCTGTTAATACATCAGATGGTTGTTCTACACGATCATGAGAAATTTGAGAAATATGAACTAAGCCATCCACACCGCCAACATTTACAAATGCTCCGAAGTCAGTTAAACGTTGAACCGTTCCCTCTACAACATCACCTGCTTGTAAAGAAGAAACCGCTTCTTTTTTCTTCTTGTCTAGCTCTTGCTCTACAACTGCCTTATGAGAAAGAATAACGCGATTTTTCTCACGGTCTAATTCTACAATTTTTACTGCCAATGTTTTTCCTTTATAATCAGTAAAATCTTCTACATAATGCATCTCTACAAGCGAAGCCGGAATAAAGCCACGAACACCAAGGTCAACAACTAGACCTCCGTTAACGATATCTTTAATTGTTACATCAAATACTTCACCTGATGTAAACTGCCCTTGCAATACTTCCCATGCTTTTTCTGCATCTACTGCACGCTTAGACAACACTAAATCATCATCTTCCAATTTAATTACTTTCAATTCAAGAGTTTGTTCTACTTCTACAACATCGCTTGCTTTTTCAATATGAACATTTGCCAATTCACTAATTGGAATGACACCGTCAGTTTTGTACCCGACATTTACAAATACTTGCTTTTCTTCAACTTTTGTTACTGTACCTGTAACAATATCACCTACTTGTAATGCCTTTGTGTTTACAACTTCTTCATTCATTTTTTCTACCATGGAAATACCTCCCTACTGAAATGGCAAAGCATCTTTATGTATATACGAAATGGAAACAATAGCTTCCATTTGCATGTATGTAAAATATTTAGAAAATACCCTCTTTTACTAACTTCTAACAAATTGATGAATTTGTCAAGGAAATTGTCTCCTTATTAACAAACAGAAACAAAAATAAAGGAAGAGGTTACCCCCTTCCTTTATTTTACGAATGTTGCAGATACAATATCCATTATCTTTTGAACTACCTCTTCAATAGATAAAGACGTTGTATCTAATTCAATTGCATCCTCAGCTTTCTTTAATGGAGACACTTCACGTTCCGAATCTAATTTATCACGGCGCGCAATTTCTTCTTTTAGTTGTTCTAAGTTAGAAGGAAATCCTTTTTGTGTGTTTTCTAAATGTCTTCTTTCCGCTCGTTCTTCAACGGAAGCTAGCATAAAAATTTTCACTTCCGCATTCGGCAATACATGCGTCCCAATATCACGACCATCCATAACAACGCCGCCTTTTTCCGCTAAAGCTTCCTGACGACGTACCATTTCTTCACGTACAAGGCGATGTCTTGCCACAATTGATACGCGATTTGTTACTTCTGGTGTACGAATCACTTCCGATACATCTTTTCCGTTTAAAAAGACAAGCTGCGCATTTTCTCCATGCTGAAATGAAATGTCTATATCCCTAATTATTTTCATTAACTTTTCTTCATTTTCAATATCAATACCTTGCTCTAGTGCCGCATATGTTACAGTACGATACATTGCACCCGTATCAATATAAACATAAGATAATTTTTTAGCAATAATTTTAGCAACCGTACTTTTCCCTGCAGCTGCCGGGCCATCAATTGCAATTGAAATTCGTTTCTCCATTGTAACACCCCATTTTTCACTTATAAGAACAGAAGGAAAAGCAGGTATTCCCTGCTTCCCTCATCATTGTTTCATTTTACATTAACAGGAAGTAAAAATCCGATTGATTCCATTAACGATTGGATTTTTACACTAATAACCGTTTCACTTTACCCCGTTTCAAGTCCTCAACTATTGTAGCACACTCTTTCTTAGAAGCAAACGAAAAAACTATTGATTGACCTCTAAAATATTTGTTATAACCCCTTTTGTGACTCCCTCATAATAGACAACTTTTGATACATATTTCGCTATGTTCTCTTCTGTTAAAAGCAATTGAACAATACACAAACAAAGGCATTGTCCAATAAGTAACCAAATTAAAATTTTCTCTATCGTTTTCAAAACCTACATCTCCTTTTACTCATCATTTCGCTCTAGCAGACGCTAAAACGTCCGCCTTTAAATTACAAAATAGATAACTGTTAACAGGCAGAATAAAGCTCTCCCTTCTGATAGAATTTTCACTTTATTTTCATTGTGATATTCGCTTATAAGTTTTATACTTTTTTCATTGTCGAATTCAATCAAATCATGTTATGTTTTTAATGTATTTTCATTGATTGGAGAGGGGTAAAGGCATTGAAAAAAATTCTTGTTTTACACACAGGTGGAACAATTGCGATGGAGGAAGATAAAGAAACTGGAGTTGTTCAACCAGGCGCACAAAATCCACTTTTAAAATTCATTCCAAATTTAGAAGAAGATATCGATTTAATTGTTGAAGATGTCTTTCATCTTCCATCTCCTCACATGACACCAAATGAAATGTTGCAATTGCAAGTCATGATTAACGAGAAGGTTAAGAACGATAACATGCAAGGTGTTGTCATTACACACGGAACAGACACACTGGAAGAAACAGCTTATTTTCTTGACTTAACTGTACAAGCTGATGTTCCAATTGTCGTTACAGGAGCAATGCGTTCAAGTAATGAGTTAGGGGCGGATGGTTTATATAACTTTTTGTCAGCAGTAAAAGTTGCGAGTAGTGAAGAGGCAAAAGGAAAAGGCGTTCTTGTCGTATTAAACGATGAAATTCACTGTGCAACGAATGTGACAAAAACACATACAAGTAACGTAGCAACATTCCAAAGTCCACAATACGGACCAATTGGAATGGTAACAAAGCGCGGTGTCGTCTTCCATCACGCATTAGTACATCATGAAAAATATGCTGTCACACAAATTACAAAAAATGTTGTCATATTAAAAGCGTATGCTGGTATGGATGAAACATTATTGGCGGCAATTGAACAATTGCCAATTGATGGAATCATTATCGAAGCACTCGGACAAGGAAACTTACCACCGCGTACACTTCCTGCTCTGCAACGTTTGATAGATAAAGATATTCCAGTTGTTCTTGTTTCTCGTTGTTTTAACGGAATTGTCCAAGATGTATATTCTTACGAGGGCGGCGGCAAACAATTGAAAAATATGGGCATTATCTTCACATATGGTTTAAATGCTCAAAAGGCTCGTATTAAGCTACTTGTTGCACTAGAAGGAACAAAAGAACAAACAGAAATTCAGGCTATGTTTAGACATTAAAATTTGATTGTAACAAAAACACCTCCGTCTAATTCTTAAACTTACGAATTAGACGGAGGTGTTTTTCATTTGTCACTATTCCATTATTCATTTTTCTGTTCTCGAGCTGCAATAATTTTCGCAATTGCATCTCCATGGAATCGACCATTTTCTATAAAAATTTCATTTGCGTTATTACCAGCAGCAATTACACCTGCAATAAAAATCCCTTCCACATTCGTTTCCATCGTCTCTTCTTTATACAGCGGTCTTCCTGTTTCAGAGTCAATTTCTACACCCATTTTTGTTAAAAAACTATGATCTGGATGATAACCTGTCATGGCAAAGACAAAATCATTTGAAACCGTATATTCTTCGTTTCCCACTGTATATGTGACTGTATGTTCTGTAATTTCTTTTACATGTGCACCAAATTCCATTTTTATCGTTCCCTGCCGAACTAACGCTTCAAATTCTGGTAAAATCCACGGCTTAATACTTGGAGAATATACTTGACCACGATATAAAACTGTCACACGTGCTCCGCATTTTACAAGCTCTAACGCCGCGTCTACACTTGAATTCTTTCCACCTATGACGATAACGTCCCGATTAAAATAGGGATGCCCTTCTTTAAAATAATGCGCTACTTTTTCTAACTCTTCTCCAGGAACATTCATATAATTAGGATTGTCATAATATCCAGTTGCGATAATAACATATCTTGCATTGTACTTCTTTTGTTCTCCATCATCTTTTATTGTTTGAACAAGGAAGATATCTTCTTCTTTCCTTACTTCTTCTACTCGTTCAAACGCGTTCACACGTACATGTTTCCGTTTCACTACTTCCCGATAATATGCTAATGCTTGATTCCGAACAGGCTTACGGTTTTCTGTAATAAAGGCCACTCCACCAATTTCTAGTTTTTCACTAGATGAAAAAAACGTTTGGTGTGTTGGATAATTATAGATTGCATTAACAATATTCCCTTTTTCAATCACAAGTGGATTAATTCCAACATTTTGCATCGCAATCGCTGCCGCTAATCCACACGGCCCGCCTCCGATGATAATTGCTGTTTCCTTTTCCATGTAAGGCTCAACTCCTAGTCTTCTACTCTCTATCCAAATAAACAATTAAAAACAAGAAAAAACCTACTTTCAGCAGTAGGCACCTATCTTTATTGTATTCATTTTTCATATATTTGTCATCTATACGATACGTACATGCGATAGACGTCCGCTAAAAACTGTTTAAAAGGTATACCTTGATTATTTAATACGCGTTCTGGATCAATTTTACGAGCAGGATCAAGCTTTTTATGTGAAACAATATCCGACCTTGGATTCAACCCAAAATTATGACACAAATAGGCATGATACCAAGTAAAACGTGTATATGCATCCCAAAAATTCACATTCCCACCATAGCAAAGTTCAACGCCAATCGCTGCGCTATTAGCATTGTAACCATACATATCATTATCTGTTGGAACGTTGTACCGAACATGGTAGGCTACCTCATTGATTGGAATAATCTCGAGTATGGTTGTATCATCAATAAATGTATGAGCTGAGGCTTTCGGTTGCACTTCATTGAAATAGTCTCGATTTCCAATTGCATTACTACCTGGATTCCCTGTGTCATGACTGACAATAAAACGAACTTTTGAAAGTGGAAGGCCAGACCTTGAGCTTCCATGTTTAATGTAATTTCGCTGTATAGGAAACTTCGCCATTAACATCATCTCCGCTCTTATAGAATAATCTCTCTAATCTTATATGTATTCAGATGATGTGTCCCTATCGCAAACATTATTATAAAAACAGAAAATCCATCCTATTCGAAACAAACACCATAAACAATAGTACACTTACCGCCACCGTATAAAAGCCATAAAACCAAATCTCATCTTGTTTCGTTTCTAAACCAAAAAAACGACTCACTGTACGCAGGAAGGAAGAACCTTTCACGTTCTTCTTACATAAAACTCCAACTCGCTCCATTACATGTGCTGGCATCATAAAACGTTGTTCTGCAGTCGTTTTCATTAAAATCTCTCCTTTATAATTAGCGAATGCTTTCCATCAATGAATGCCGACTAAACTCCTCACCATGGAAATTTCACTTTATTTCTGTTTTTCTATCTAAGGAGAGTATAGTACAAACGTTCTACCAGAACAACTGTTCTTTTTTTACTTTTTATAAATTCATGTAACTCATAAGCAATACAACTAATGCACATACACCTGTAATGAGTGGACCAATAATACATATTCCTAACAACCGAATAGGTGGTATTTTTCTCGGTTGTTTTTCCTCTAATTTCTTTTCTAAATTCATAATTCGTTGTTCTAATTCAATCACTCGTTTCATTAAATCTATTTGCATGTTTCTCCGCCTTTCCTTCAGCACTTTTCTGTATAAATCTGTTTTAATGTTCCGACATCTTTGTCTAGCTCTGCCTCCTAAGCCCTCATGTCTAAGAACCTTCCACACGAGAAGGTAAAAAACACCTTCTGTGTGAAAGAAGCTTATCCAACGGGCTTAAACAGTCGGCTCCGCTGTTCTTTATAAGTCGCTGCTATGCAGAATACATCACGACCTACACTTGCTTGCTCCCTTTGTTTTAAACCAAGCATGTGGCAGAAAAAGGCCCTGATCGCTACTATGCACGACCAGACGCTCTCGTCCTCACATAAAAAAGAAAGGGGTTTTATGTCAGTTTTGTAACTTATATATATTCCTTCAACTTACCATCAGTAAAAATACGAATGGAAACTCCACTTAATCTTTCAATCTAATTACGACAAAAAACCGCAACTTCCTTCAAGGAAATTGCGGTTTTCATAATCAATAATCGGTTTATACCCAGCCTCTGAAGCGACTTGCTTCTGCCATTTTACGAACCCCAACCATATAAGCTGCTAAACGCATATCCACTTTACGAACTTGCGATGTTTCGTAAATAGAATCAAACGAGCTTACCATTACTTTTTCTAAACGAGCTTCTACTTCTTCTTCTGTCCAATAGTAACCTTGGTTGTTTTGTACCCACTCAAAGTAAGAAACTGTTACGCCGCCAGCACTTGCTAATACGTCTGGAACAAGTAAAATGCCACGTTCTGTTAAAATTTTCGTTGCTTCTAATGTTGTAGGACCGTTTGCTGCCTCTACAACAATTTTCGCTTTAATATTTGCTGCATTTTCTTCTGTAATTTGATTTTCAATGGCAGCTGGCACTAAAATATCACAATCTAGTTCTAATAATTCTTTATTTGAAATCGTATTATTGAACAATTTTGTTACTGTTCCGAAGCTATCACGACGGTCTAATAAATAATCAATGTCTAAACCATTTGGATCATGAAGTGCACCGTAAGCATCCGAAATCGCAATTACCTTCGCTCCTGCATCGTGCATAAACTTAGCTAAGAAGCTACCTGCATTTCCAAATCCTTGTACAACAACACGCGCACCTTTAATATCAATATTACGCTTTTTCGCTGCTTCACGAATACAAATTGTTACACCTTTTGCAGTCGCTGTTTCACGACCATGAGATCCACCTAATACAAGAGGCTTCCCTGTAATAAATCCAGGTGAGTTAAATTCGTCAATGCGGCTATATTCATCCATCATCCATGCCATAATTTGTGAATTTGTAAATACGTCTGGAGCTGGAATATCTTTTGTCGGCCCTACGATTTGGCTAATTGCTCTTACATAGCCACGACTTAATCTTTCTAACTCACGGAAAGACATTTCACGTGGGTCACAAACGATACCACCTTTACCTCCACCGTATGGTAAATCAACAATACCACATTTTAAGCTCATCCAAATCGAAAGTGCTTTCACTTCATTTTCCGTTACATTTGGATGGAAGCGAATACCACCCTTTGTTGGGCCAACAGCATCATTATGCTGAGCACGATATCCTGTAAATATTTTAACAGTTCCATCATCCATACGAACTGGAATCTTTACTGTCATCATACGAATCGGTTCTTTAAGTAATTCATATACTTCGTTTGGATAACCCAATTTTTCTAAGGCTTCTTTAATAACAATTTGCGTCGAATTCAACAGTTCAAAATGTTGTTCTCTTTGTTGTGTTTGTGTTTGAGCTCCCTTTTCGGCTACCATAGTAAGTAAACCCCCTGTAATTTCACTTGTTTAGTAAACCTTCATTGCCTAGTATACACTCTTAAAATAGGAATGCAAGAGAAAACGCTAACAAATATATGCAAACCTTTTTTATTTTTGCAAACGTTTTCAATGTTATTATAGTCTTTTTGTTGTTTTTAGAAAAGCAAAATGATTAAAAAATTAACGTTTTTTATATAATATAATGTTTAAATGCTTTATATAAAGAAAAACCTCAACTATATCACTTAGCTGAGGTTTTCTTTTGTGATAAAGTAATTGTAGATTTGTTTAATTGCGTCATTTGCCATCAGTTCTTTTCCATATTCCATCATTCGATAAATTGTAATTGTGGAAGAGTTACCAAATTCCGCTAAAATAGCAATCATATCTTCTTTCAATAACGTAGTCGTTTCCTCTTCTAACCATAAATAAAAACGATCTTGCCATCCATAAAGCTTTCCACCTGTTATTCCTAGGCCATATAAACGACCAGCTAATGCAATTATATCGTCTAATGAAGTAAATTCGTATAATATATGCTCACTCTCGTCAAGAGTAACTTGCATTTCAATAAATTCATCTTGAAATTCTTCTTCCGTATCTAACTCTTGATTTTCTTTTGTAACAATAACAACCATACCTTGTGCTTGCAATGAAAACACTTCTACTGCAATTGGGCCATCAGCTTCAAAGCCGAGCTCTTTATTTGCTTCTTGCATCATATCTCGAAATAGTTGTTGTACTTTAGGAGCATTTTTCCATAAATCTTCCTTCGTAAGTCCACGTTCTGACAAATCATCGAACGTTAGAAAGATTTTTATTTTATTATAATTTAAACGTTCCAGCCTCATCCCGTAACCTCCTTACGCAACCGTTGTATCTAATTTTTATTATATGAAACAGAATATAGATGGTTCTTTCCGAACAACTATTCTGACATTTTTAACCATTCATCCCACTCTTCTCTCGTATCGCCAACAAACAAGTTATGAATCTCTTCTTTTTCTTCATTAGAAGCAAATCTAAAAGCAACACCAGAAAGTCCGATAGTAAGATTCTTATATTGCTCACGTAATCTCTTTGCAAGCTGAACACTTGCCATTATATTTTCCTGCATTGTGCAAGAAATAAACAAAATTTTAGGATTTACTCGTGTGATTATATCATAAATGCTGTCCTCTTCTATGCCTGTCCCAATATAGATTGTTGGATAACCTTTTCGTCGTAAATATGTTGTAAAAATAAATAATTCGAGTTCATGTAATTCTCCTGGAACACATATTGAAAGCACCTTTGATGTTCCTGTATTGGTGGGTATACTATAGTAAATCGCTCCCATACGTGATCGTAAAAGGGACATTGCATATTGTTCCTCTGCGCTTGTTATTTTTTCATTCAAGCGTTTCTCTCTTAACTTGACCAACAATTTTATGAATATATCTGCAATTACTTTATCTATAGAAAAAATACTAAACGCTTCATCCAATAATTCAAGAGCTTGTATTTCATCAAATTTTAACAAAGAATACAAGATATCGTCTACTAAAAGTTCTACTTTATTATATTCTTTTTCCAATAAATTGTGATTTCGTAATTGATTATTTTCTAATAAACTAACTGCTTGTCCAATGGTAAATCCTTGGTCCAGTTTGTTAATAAGCCATTTAAAGATTTGAACATGTTCTTCCGTATATAAACGATGTCCAGCATCATTACGTTTCGGTGTAATGATTTGATATCGTCTTTCCCAAGCTCGCAATGTTCCCGGATGTATACCGAGCATATTTGAAATTGCTTTAATATTATATTTACCTGTTGATCTTGGCATATATCTTCCCACCTTAAAAAAACAACGTCAATCTTTTCTTCGAAATGTAATCAAATGCGTTTGTGCAGGCGCACGAAAACGCAATGGTACAAATGTTGTTCCATAACCATTACTTACAAACAAAGTCGTATGTGGATATTCATAAATTCCACCTTTCAAAAAACGTGTAGCATGAAACAATCGAATTTGTCCACCATGCGTATGACCACTTAATATACAGGAGATGTGCTCGGTTCCATTTAATTTATATAAAATATCAGGATTATGGCTCACAAGGATGCGAAAACCCTCTTCTTTACAATCTGCTAATGCTAAATCTAATCGATCACGCTTCAAACCTACATCGTCAACACCTAGTAACCATATTTTTTCTCCAAGCTCCGATTCAAATAAAGTCGCCGTATTATCCAAAATTTTCACACCATTTTGAAGAAGTAACGCGTCTAATTCGTGAAAATCAATTTCATAATCATTATTTCCCCAAACAAAATATACTTGCCCAATTTCATTTAACCGTTTAATATTATCAGCTACTCGTGATAGAGGTACTCCTTGTTCCGCTAGATCCCCACCTATAATAACAAGATCTACTTTACCTTTCACTTGCTGTATTAAAGATCGAGAGACCGTTCTTCTGTGAATATCTGAAATAAAAAAAATTCGAACTTCTCCAAAACTAATTGGAAAATTCGCAAATGATATGGTGTGCTCTAACAATGTATCATGCATCGCTTCTCTATACATCATAATAAAACAAACAATTACAATACATAAAATAAAACAGCCTAAAACTCCCCATGACATACACTTTTCCCAACTTTCTTCTTAACAGAATCTATCTATATATACAAGTTAAAAAAACGACATAAAAACCCCTTTCTTTTTAGGAGAGGACAAGAGCATCTGGCCGTGCATAGAAGCGGTCAGGGCCCTTTCCTGCCACATACGAGGTTTAAAGGGAGCAAGCAAGTACAGGTCATGTTGTATTCTGCATAGCAGCAACTTATATGTCGAAAAATTAAAATGAATTTATATAATCACATCATAACACATCTTGAAGAAAAACCTTCTACAATCAGTAGAAGGTTTTTCTTCATCAAGTTATTTGCGTGCAGTAAGACCTACATCAAATTTATAAAGAGAGAGGAATTACTCTCTGTAAAAATAAGATTAATGTGAGCCAGCAGTTATTCCACAAATTCCTCACAATCTTAAGATAGGGGGCTTACCGTCAGCGAATTGCAGAATAAAAATTTCTCTTTACTTTATTTTTTCGTTTCTGATCCTGTCTTCTTCGGAATTTTCAATACCTGTCCTGGTTCTAATACTTCTGCTACCTCATTATATTTCTTTATAATCGCTATTCCATCTTCGTCCGGAAAATAATTCTTTGCAATCTCTCCCAAAGTTTCTCCTTCTTTCACTGTATGAAACTGAAATGTCTTTGATGAGGATGATTTTGGTTCATGATTTGTTTTCTTTTTTGAATTAAAAAAAATAACTTCAAATGCACTTTGTTCAGAATCGGCAGCAGATTTCTTGTTTTTTTCCACAATGTAATGCTCAGTATACCATAAAACCCCAACAGGAAGAAGGATAAATAATACGGTTAAAATTCGAACAAAAAAGTGCTTTATTTTAAATTTTGATTTTTTCTTTTGTTTGTCTTTATGAACTTCACTACGTGGCGGTAAACCCTCTTCTGTTTGCGTTGACTCTTCCATATTCTCTTCAAACTCTGTTGTCTGCCTCGTCGTCATCTCGGTCACCACCATCTTTCATTTGATTTCTTAATTGTAATCCCATTATGAAATCGACTAAAAAATGCGCAAAAATTGTAATTAATAAATTCCCTGTATATTGAAACACATAACCAAATACAATACTAATTAGCAATACAAAACAAAATAAAAACGGCTTAGTAATATAGCGAATATGTAAAATCGCAAATACCACACTCGCAAAAATTAGACCAAAATACGTTTGTATCACACCACGAAATAGAAATTCTTCTGCTGTTCCTATTAAAACAGTAACAACCAACACATGAATAACAGACATGCCTTGAAACATACGATTATTTATCCCACCATCATCAAACCATGATTCAGGAAAGAGATGCATCGCAATATAATCCAATAGAACAATCATACAAGCTACTCCGCCACCTATAAAAAAAATAGATGAAAAATCCCAGTTCCACAAAGATAGAAATGTATCCATGCTTGGAAAGAATATATACGCTAATAGTATTCCCATACATATAACGATTACTTGTGTAATATATAAATTCAATCGGATTTCTTTTGGGTTCATGTCTTCAATACTTTTCTTGCGTATATCCATCATTCCTTCCCTCTAAATCCGAAGAGCAATTGTAACTCTGTTTCCCAATTATAGTCGAAAACAGATTGTCTCGCTTTCTTTTTTTTATAATCTTCCATATGAATCCCACAATAAGTACAACAATTTTCCGGTTGCATTTCCTTTGTATATCCAAATTCAGAAAGAATTGCTTCTCTTTTACAATCTGTTCGCCATATCCATTCTTTCATCGTTTCTAGTTGACCGTATTTATTACAAAGCCGCGTTCTTACTTCTGTAATTAATTTCTGCTCCGCTTCATCTGACAAGGATTCAATTATCAATTTCCTACGTTGTATGATTTTCATCTTTTCGAAATGATATCGAATAAATCTCCAGTATTGTTCATTCAATCCCGCTGCATTATAGCAAATTTCTTCTACATCTTCTAACGATAACACTTTGTTTTGTAACGTTGTTTCCCGTAATAAGGAAAATAAAAAACGAATTTGTTGTTCATTTGGTAATTCTTCTTCAATAATGGAGAGCGGCAAATCATGATCAAGCGGGCTACATAACAAAATAGCAATGCTTGGCTCTCCATCACGGCCCGCTCGTCCAATCTCTTGTAAATAAGATTCTATATTTATTGGATAATGAAAATGAATAATATAGCGTGTATTTTGCTTATTTACTCCCATACCAAATGCACTTGTACACACAACAAGTTGAAGTTGATCGTTCATAAATTGTTGCTGAATTAACATCCGCTCTTCATGTTCCATTCCCCCGTGATAATGTGCAACATCGTCAATACCTTCATCCCTTAAATACGCTGCAAGACGTTCAGTCCAAGCCCTGCTTGAACAATAAATGATCCCAGGACCTTGTAAATATTTCACATGAGATAATAATACTTCTTTTTTCTCTTGAATAGTTTGAACAAACTTGATTTTCATAGCAATATTAGGACGATCAATCGAATGTAAATGCTGCTTCACATCTTTCAAATGTAAGCTTTCAATAATATCTTGTAATACTTCTTTCGTAGCAGTAGCTGTTAAAGCAAGAACCGGTGGGTAACCCATCGATGCGATAACTTGATCTAGCTTTTTATAATCTGTTCGAAAATCATATCCCCATTGAGAAATACAATGTGCTTCGTCCACAACAAATAAAGAAATATGAATTTTTCGTAATTCTTTTAACAACATATCTGATTGCAACATTTCGGGAGATACAAATACAAATTTATAGGAATGCAACCGCCGCATAGCTTCTTTTTTTTCTATCATTGTCCGAAAGCTATTAAGAGCAATAACTTGATTTTTTACTATATATTTTAATTGTGTAACTTGATCTTCCATTAATGACAATAACGGTGAAACAATCAGTACCGTTCCATCTTGTACAAGACCTGGTAGCTGATAACAAAGCGATTTCCCGCCACCGGTTGGCAGCATCGCTACAACAGAATTTCCCTTTAATAAATCTTCAATAACTTCCTTTTGCCCTGATCGAAATGTTCGGTATCCAAACCACTGATATAAACTATTTTCAAGCTTCATGTAATCCCCCTACTCGCGCTAATACAAGACGAATCTCAAAATAGGAAACATGCTCTCCAGCAGCTTGTTTTAATATTCGCAGCTTCCGCGTTTGTAACTTCTCAATCATGTTCTGTATTTGCTTCATTTTTTCTTTTTCTATAAATTGCTCTACTTCAAATTCTTTCTCACGTAATGCAATTTCTACAATATGATCCTCAATTGTTGCAACCTTTAGTTTCCTGATTCTCGCAATTTCTTCCATAGTTCTTCCTTGTTTCCATAATTGATACGTTTTTTGTGTGGATATACTAAATAAATCTGCTTTTTCATTCGGATACGCAATGATTTGTGTTAACAACGGAAACTGTTGCTTATGATGTTGCACATGTTGAATGATGAAATGAATTGTTCCCCAAAATAAAAGATATACGCGAAACGCATCTTGTTTCATCATATCTCCAAGCTGATCTGTTGTATAACCAATACGATGATATCCCGTTAGACGGTACACAAAAATAGTTGCTTCTATAGAAGTCACATTCATTAATATGAAATTTATTTCTTTATATAACTGCTTTGCTAAATGTCCTCTTGAAACAGAAGAGCTCATAATAAATCGTTTTACCCATATCGTAATTTCTGTATCTTGTTGAATCGGAAGAAATTTCACACATTGCTGCTGCAAATTAGATACAGTTTGTATAATTAAAGATAATCTTTTCCAAAAACTCTCTCCAAGTTCGCCGTATTGCAGGCCATGTAAATGTTTCGGAAAATAAAATATTTTCTCCCATTCATTTATTTGTTTCTCTCCCGCTTCAGTTAAAATGTAAGTATTTTCATGCACACACGTAATAAGTTGTGCGTTTAATAATGTTTCAATCTGTTTATCATAATTATGACGTCTTAAAGATTTATATACACCAAATAAAAAGGAAAGGTGAAACATATTCCCATCTTGTAATGTTTGTGAAGAACGCTTTCCTTTTAAAAGGTAATAAATAGAAGAAACTGTTCGTTCACCTTCTAATTGTTTTAAACAGTATAGTACGGTATATTGTAGCTGCAATGCCGCTTCCACCCTTTCAGTCTACTTCTACTTCCATTGTAACAAAATGCATCTTATTTAGATATTTTAAAAACATCATGGATAACTAAAGAAATTAGTTGACAGATCTAATTGATAAGCATTATCATTATAATTTTATATTGAAAAGTTCCAAAAACCGTTTTACAATAAGATTAGAATTTTTATCAGTGTTTTTTATACATATTCTCTAGGAGGTAATATAAAGATGGCAAAATATACAATCGTTGACAAAGATACTTGTATTGCATGTGGAGCTTGCGGAGCAGCTGCACCAGATATTTATGATTACGATGATGAAGGTATTGCATTCGTAACGTTAGATGATAACCAAGGTATCGTTGAAATTCCAGATGTATTAATCGATGATATGATGGATGCATTTGAAGGTTGCCCAACTGATTCTATTAAGGTAGCAGATGAAGCATTTGACGGCGATGCATTAAAATTCGAATAGTCTCCATCGTTGACTTCAAAAAATACCCCTCATTATTTGAGGGGTATTTTTTATTTTATAAAAATGAATTTCCATCATTGTTATTTCCCTTCCAAATGAATGGAAACCTCTCGGCAATCAGACTTTTACAGGATAAAAAAGCATCAGCAGAAAAATTTCCACTGATGCAAAATCTTCTATTTATGCATTTTGCATTTTCGCAAACACCCATACTTTTAATCGAGAAAATAAAGGAACAAAAACAATTGTTACTATAATTCCTTTAATTAAATTAAAAGGTAAAATTGCCGCCACAATTGTTTGACGCATTGCACCGCTAGACATAGCAGGTTGACCTAAGAACCAAGTGTAAGCTGGTAAAATGATAAAATAATTTAGCACACTCATAATAAGAGTCATACAAATTACTCCTAACATCAATCCAGTTGTTAAACTTTTAACTGTGCGATGTTTACGAAACAAAATAGATGCCGGAAGAATAAAGAGACATCCAGCAATAAAATTCGCCATTTCCCCTACCGGCACTCCCGTCAAACTTCCTTGGATGCCATAATACAGAACGTTTTTTATCGCCTCTACAATTACCCCTGAAAGCGGCCCAAAAATAATAGCTACAATTAATGCTGGGACATCACTAAAATCAATTTTCAAAAACGGCGGTAATCCTGGAAATGGAAAATCCAGCATCATTAGTAAATACGCAATGCTACCTAGCATCGCAACGCTCATCATTTTTACTACACTCTTCTGTTGTTTCATATTTCTCTCTCCTTTTCCATCGATCATCTCATGGAAAGTGGAAAGGTTCTGCTATGCCCTAATATTTTAGCATGAAAAAACCCTTTGCATCTGAAACGCAAAGGGAGAAATTTTAGGCACATCAAATAGACGTTCAAATACTTATCTTTTTTGAACGCTTGAACCTCCATCTTCTCCCATCCAGACTGTACTGTCGGCTTTGGAATCGCACCAAATCCTGCCTTAACGGCTCGCGGGCTTAGAACAAATACATGTGTTCATCACCGCCGGTCGGGATTTTCACCCTGCCCCGAAGATAGACCGATATTCTATTTTCCCCATCATTATACAACAACTTTAAAACAATGTGAATGAAAATGCTTCTTTTTCATTCACATTGTGCAGCACTTTCCCTTGCATGTGGCAGAAAAAGGCCCTGATCGCTTCTATGTATGGTCAAATACTCTATCCTATCTAAAAGTACAAGGTTTTTTAATTTTTATTTATCCCGCTATTTGCGGGCAGTAAGACCCCCACTGACGGAAGTTTCACTTTATATAATTCTTATTAAACTTTATATAGTCAAACATTCTTAACTGCATGACATTCTAACAACCAGTAAATAATATGACAAAAAAGAACATTTTTTCGTGTTTGTTCCTTTTTGTTTACAATTCTCTAGCCATTCGTACACGAAAGTGATAAGATATGATATTGTTAAGAAAACCGCATTTTCTTACAGTGGAGGAAATGTCATGAGTAAAGAAAAAAAACAGCCTATTCAAGAAGTTATGAAAAAAAATCTTCGCAAAGAATACTTTTATTTAAAAAAGGAATTACTGTTCTATTGTCCTGTTGACTTAGGAAAATTCTCAAGAGATACATATTATGCTGCCTTTGATGAACATGGAATTAGCATATACCAATATGATAAAGATTCAGACAGTAAACTAAAGCTCTGCGAACGACACCCATGGAAAAGCTGGAGAAAAGTCAAAATCGATCATTATTTAACAAAAACCCAGTTCGTCTTTCAAGGAAAACGGAATTGGATTCTTTCTCTGTTTCACCAGGGAAAGAAGGCAGAAAAAATCATTGAAACTTACACATCTTTAGAAATAGAAATCGTTTCTAGACCATTTTTCAAAAAACTGCCCGGTTATCGCTCTAATACAACATTAAATATGTATATTGGAACAATTTTCTATACTGCACTCATTGCGTTTGTATTAAAAGTTATCGTTCCATTTCAAGTCATCCAAGTCGCTTTGTATTCACTGTCCCTCGGATGTATGTTGCTCGGTCTACTTTGTTTTGTTATCGGCCTTATTGAACCTACTATTGTCCTTTTTAAAACAGAAGAAAAAACAAGAGAAAAAGTATTTTATTATTATAGCTATTTAGCAATTGCTGGATTTATTTGTCTCTTTATTTTTTGGTAACAACAAAAGAGCTAGGCTTCCTAGCTCTTTTTTCAATTAATATGTAATTTTTGCGACGGATAAATGATATCTTTTTGCAGTTGATTTTTTACTCTCAATTCTCCAACAGTTGTGCCAAACTTCCTAGCAATACTCACTAATGTATCCCCCTTTTGTACAACATATACAGAAGCAGATACTACTGTATTTTGTTTTTCTCCAAGAATTTGCAGCGGATTAACCGCATGTGTTTTCGCTATCGTCCAAGACCCTTTATGAATTTCTAAATGTAAATGCGCACCATTAGATTGTCCAGTATTCCCTACTTGTCCAATTATTTGCCCTTGCAAAATCTCTTCTCCCTCTCTTACAAGTCGTTTATTCATATGTGCATATACAGCTTCATAATCTCTATGTTTAATAAATACAACATGACCATAACTATCAGAAAAATAAGATCTTGTTACAATGCCATCTTGCATAGCTGCAATTGAAGTACCTATTGGTGCAGCAATATCAATGCCAAAATGCTTTCCATTTCTCGTTCCAAAATAATCGCTAATTCGTCCCTCTACCGGCCACGTCCACTGTTTTTCCTCAGCAACTCCTTCTGTTTGTCCTATAAAAAAGATACAAAAGAAAAACAATATCACCTTTAAAGCTTTCATTGTAAATCCTCCGTTTTCTAAATAACCATCACACTTTCTCTATTGTGGTTAATTATAGAAAAAAGTATACAAAAAAAGAAAGAGTCTATTTCTCTTTCTTTTCTTGCTCATCCCGAAATACAATTGCGCTTCTTTCATATTCTACATCTTTTACATTCAAACGATTATTCACAACTCTTGCAACTGCAAATAAATAATCCGATAACCGATTTACATATTGCAAAACATGTTCATTTATCTCATCTTGTTTCTTTAAAGAAACGATACACCGTTCTGCTCTTCTTGTAACAGTACGAGCGATATGAATAATCGCTGCTCCTTCACTTCCACCTGGTAAAATAAAGCGCTCCAGTGGCGGTGCTTCTTTCATATATACATCAATCCTTTTCTCTAGAAAAGTAATGATATCCTCTGTTACTTTATACGGATTTTTTTTCTTCACAATCGCTAAATCCCCGCCACAATCAAACAACTCATGCTGAATCTTTTCAAGTTCCAGGTAAATATCTTGAAACAATTTATCTTGCAGTAGTGTCATTGCATGCCCAATAAACGAATTCGCCTCATCAAGTGTTCCGTATGCTTCCACACGCAAATCATCTTTATCTACGCGTCCTCCAATAAGACTTGTTCGGCCTTTATCTCCTGTTTTTGTATAGAGCTTCATACTTTTCTCCCTTCTCTTATATACTCTTTTACTATATGAATCCATTTTGATTTTCCAACATATAGATTGCTGCTATTCAGAAAAAAGGAGCTTCCACTCGCTTTCTCCCTTTGTTTAAACTTCGCGTGTGGCAGGAAAAGGCCCTGACCGCTTCTCTCGCCCACCTAAAAAAAGATGGTTTTATGTCGTTTTTTAATTTGGATTTATATAGACTACAGATACTTATCCATAAAAATTTAATTGGTACTCATTAGAGAATTCAGCCCCTACTACTCATTGTTTCACGCTATAAAAAAAGCTTATCAAAAAAGATAAGCTTTTCATCATACTTCTGACGGCAAATATACAGAGAATGTTGTACCCTCACCTACTACACTCGAAACTGTTAATTTACCCTCATGCCCTCGCACAATGTTTTTGGCAATCGCAAGCCCTAAGCCTGTACCACCTGTTTTCCCGCGTGTACGAGCTTTATCTGCTTTATAAAAACGCTCAAATAAGAACGGAATGTCCTCCTCTGGAATACCAACCCCAGAATCTGCAACTTCAAATACAATTCCGTTATTTTTCTCATCAATAATAAGCGATACTTTACCGCCGGTATTTGTATGTCTCAACGCATTATCAATTAAATTTGTTAACACTTGTTCCATTCGATCAGGATCAAAAGAATGCTGCTTTATGGAAGTTCGAAAATCAACTAACAATTGTACTTCTTTTTCCTTTGCTATCCCTTGGAATTTCCGGGCAATCTTTTCAACAAACGGAACGACATCTACCTCTGATATATGTAATTCTACATGACCGCTCTCCATTCGAGCTAAATCTAATAATTCATTCACAAGACGCCCTAATCGTACAGATTCATCATAAATGATTTGCACAAATTCATGTACTTCTTCTTTCGTTTGAACAATATCATCTAAAATTGCTTCGCTGTATCCTTGAAGCATAACCATCGGTGTACGTAATTCATGCGATACGTTTGCAATAAAATCTTTCCGCATTTTCTCAAGACGACGTTCTTCCGTCATATCACGAAGAACTGCAACAGCCCCTCGAATCTTTGTCTGATTGTATAGCGGTGTCATCAATACAACATAATTACCTTTTTCTAAATTAATTTCCACAACTTGCTCTTGTTCACTTTCTACAACTAAATGGAACAGTTCAACAAGCTCAGATGGCAAACTTGCACTTAACTCTATCTCTTTTTCTTCATGCCATACTTGTAAGAAACGCTCTGCTGGCGGATTAATTACAACAACTTCTCCTTCTTGGTTTAACGTAATAACACCATCGGCCATACTACTTAAAATGCTAAAAAGCTGTTCTTTTTCTTGCTGCAGGGCATTAATATTAAACTTCAATTGTTTCCCCATTTGATTTAAAGCTGTTGCCAATTCACCTATTTCATCTTGTGAAACCGCTGGTACCTTTGCATCAAATTTCCCGCGCGCTACTTCAAAAGCTACTTCACGCATTTTACGAAGTGGTGCTGTAATCCGGGTTGATAAGAAAAACGCAAAGAATGTTGTTAAAATAATTGCAATCCCCGCAGATAAAAAGATAAAATCTGTCGATTTTTCTATTCCCTGTTTTGGGACCTGTAACGATTGATATACAAAAACTGCACCATCTTTTGATGACTTTAACGGAACACCGACAACCATAATATCATTTTCATGATTTTTCTTGTTTTTTTCATCTGGGACGCTTTTTATTTTTTGTACCTTTTTACGTTCTGTAAATACCGCTTGTAACTCTTTGTCATTTTTTAAATCATCTAGTGTTAATGTTACCAATCCTCGTTGAGTCGGAGAAGCAGATACTTTATCACCCTCTTTAACAACAATAATTCGCGAAAGAGGATCAACGAATTTATATGCGATATGTTCTATCGTCTTCTCATCTGCTCCCTCTTCTATTAATTCAGAAACGCTCGTTGCAACATTCGTCAGCCTCGTTTCTCCCATCGTCACATAATAATTGTCGAAAAACTGAGAAAGTAAAATAGCAACAAAGCCTAGGACGAAGGAAACGAGGAGTAAAATTGTCATCCATAATTTCCCAACAACACTTTTCCAAAGCATCAATCGTTCACAACCTCAAACTTGTAACCAACACCCCATACTGTTACAATCATTTTCGCTGCATTTGCTGATTTTTTACTTAATTTCTCACGCAAACGCTTTACGTGCGTATCAACCGTACGTAAATCACCGAAAAATTCATACTGCCATACTTCTTTTAATAATTGTTCTCGGTCAAACACTTTATCAGGTGCCTTCGCTAAAAATAGTAATAATTCATATTCTTTTGGTGTTAAATTCACTTCTTCTCCATCTGCTGTAACACGATGTGCATCATTATCAATTGTTAAGTGCGGGAATACAGTAACATCTTTTGTTGTTGTATCTTGTGTAAAGAATGTTGTTGTAACTGAACGACGTAACACAGCTTTTACACGCAACACAACTTCACGCGGACTAAACGGTTTTACGATATAATCATCTGTGCCAACTTCAAATCCTTGCACTCGATTTATTTCTTCTCCTTTTGCCGTTAGCATAATAATTGGCGTTGCCTTTTTCTCACGAATACCTTTACAAACTTCAATACCATCTTTTCCAGGCATCATAATATCTAAAAGGATAAGATCATAGTCAGTTTGCAATGCTTTTTCTAAAGCCGTTTCTCCGTTGTCAGCTTCATCAATGATGTACTGCTCTCTCTCTAAATACATTTTTAACAAACGACGGATACGATCTTCGTCATCTACAATTAAAATCTTTAGTTCATTTTCCATGGCTATCCGCTGTACACATACATGTCACAGCGGTTCACACCTACCTTTCTTCAATAAAGTGAAACTTCCCTTATCAGAATTAGTTAAATCAATAGGACACATGCTAGTAGTAATTTCTCATTAGAGTGAAATAACTTTTCACAGACAAACCTCGTCACGATTAGAAAGTTCACTTTTGCATTATGTTTCACATAAATAATAAAATATGTTCATATTTTTTCCAAAAATATGTATTTTTCCTGAACTATATCATTTGTCCTCGACATTATTTTACAAAATCACTCTATACTTTGTCATGTTTTTCTCAAAAAAGAAAAGAAATTAACAAAATTAAAATAGGAAAGTGACAGTCACTTTCCTATTTTATACCGCAATAATGAACTGCACAATAGAATTCGTTGAACTTCAATTTTTGTTATGCATACGAATGCAAACCTGCAATCACTAAGTTTACTACTACAAAGTTAAACATAATAATTGCAAAGCCAATTACTGCAAGCCACGCTGATTTTTCACCGTGCCACCCTTTCGATAAGCGTAAATGTAAAAACGCTGCATAAAAGAGCCAAGTAATTAGTGCCCAAACCTCTTTCGGATCCCAGCCCCAAAAACGCGTCCATGCAATTTGTGCCCAAATCATCGCAAAGATTAATGCACCTAACGTAAAGACTGGGAATCCAATTGCGACAGAGCGATAGCCGATTTCATCAAGCAAATCACTATCAACTTTCTGCAGTGCAGGTTGAATCGCTGCTGCTACTCGTTTTCTCAAAATCAATCTTAAGAGAATATATAGACCCGTCCCTATAAGTATCGACCAAATCACTGTGTTTAATTTTTTCGCATTGATAATAGCCGGCGTTTCCATTACAGGTTCAAATTTTTCAACTGTAACTAACTTGCCTTCATGGGGACCGACTAAAGCAGGTAAATTATATACCATTTCTGCTTGCTGCTCATTTTTATTAATCCATTGGAACTTCGCTTCATACTTCACACTTGAAAAAGCAGTTGTCACTGCTATAAATCCAATTACACAAACAAGCGAAAAAATAACTGCTTCCAGCCAAAATGTTTGCTTGCTTTTTTTGGACTGGTCCACATTTTTCAGTAAATATATAACCCCCGTAATAAAACTAATCGATAAAATAGCTTGTCCAGCCGCTGCTGTTGTTACATGAATATGTAGCCAGTTACTTTTTAACGATGGAATAAGTGGCGTAATTTCTCTTGGAAACATGCTTGCATAGGCAATTAGTAAAATAGCAACTGGAAGCGCAAATAAGCCAAGTATACTTGTCCGATACATAAAATAAATAAGAATAAACGCACCAACCATCATCATACCGAAAAATGTCCCAAACTCAAAAAAATTACTCACCGGTGCATGCCCTGATGCAATCCATCTCGTAACAAAATATACTGACTGAGCAGCAAAACCTAAAATCGTAATACTTATCCCGATGTTTGCCCACTTTCGCCCTTTTTCTTTAATCGCTCCCCCAAAGAACAGTGTTGCAACTAAATATAATACGAAAGCAGTAAATAAGAAATTACTACTTATTTCTACCATACTCTCTCCCCACCTTAACTAATTTTTTCTCATTTACTCTATCATTTGGCTGCGGAATATTTGTTCCTTCTAACACTTTTTCGATCTCTTTTCGCAAACCATACCAATTTTTATTTGTATGACCAGCAATCCACCATTCATTATCAACACGCTGTATCCAAATGCGACGATGATTCCAATACATCCCTTGGATAACACCGACCATGAAAATAAAACCTCCTAAAGCTATAACCCAAAGTGTTAAATCTTTCCGAACAGTAAGTGCTGTAACATTGCGCATTTCTACACCTGCAAAAGACATTTTGTATAAGTTGTTTCCTTCGGGCTCTATATTTTGTCGAATTCCGACAAAGCTTACTTCTCCATTCGGCGTTTCAGGCGTAAACATTTTAAAGACAAAAGCAGGATTGTTAGGAAGCTTCGTTTTTGTATTCGGCTTTCCGCTTTCATCAAAGTAAAAATCGGGAAAATAACTTAACAAATGCAAAGAATATCCATTTCCTAAATCGTATGTTTCTTTTGGATTTGTTAGGTCAACTGTAATCGGACCCCATTTTTGTCCGCCATCTTTCTTTTGTAAAGAGAAAGACATTTTACTAAATTCGCCTTCTTTAAAATCAACTTGGTACAGAGCATAATCATCAAATTTAAGAGGTTCATTTACCCGAATGTTATACTCTTTCACTTTCTCAAGTTTCGGCTGCTCGCCAGCAACATTTTTCCCGACCACTTTATACAACACGGCATTTGTTTGATAATTTTTTGCAATCATTTTATTTCCAACTCGGTCAATCGCCTCATTAAATACTTCATTTTCTTTACTTTTATCATAAACTTCTTTAATAAATTTTTCATTTTTCAAATAGTACTTTCCGTCTGTTCCAGGAATTTCTTTCGTTTCACCTTCACGAAGCCAAAGCGATGCATCTACATACATACCAGGGACAAAACGCAGCATCGTTCCAAATAAGAAAATAATAAGACCAATATGATTTACATATGGACCCCAGCGTGAAAAACGGCCTTTTTCTGCTAGAATGTTATCATCTTCCACTTGAATGTTGTATTTTTTCTTTTTCAAGTTCTCGTTCACACGTGCAATCTCTTCTGTTGTCGCAAACGCTACTCCGTATAATCGCTGTCTTTTTAAAAAACTTGGATGTCTTGTTACCCTTTGTTTTTTCAGCGCTTTATATAAAGGAACAACACGATCTAAACTACATATAACAAGAGAAATCCCAATAGATGCTATTAAAATCATATACCACCAGGAACTATATAGATTATTAAATCCTAATTGATAATATAATTTTCCAAGGAAACCATATTGCTGTTCATAATATTCTCCCGGCGTGATGGTTGGTGGAATATACATTTCTTGCGGAAAAATCGTTCCAATCCCAGACGCGATAAGTGTAATTACAATAAGCCATATTCCAACTTTTACGGAGGAAAAAAAGCTCCAAATTTTATCTATTACTGTTTTGGTATGTGTAAGAGAGCGCCGTGCACTTCCCTCATATCGCATATCTAGTAAATTTGTATCCTGTTCATCTTCAAAAGGCTTCCCGCAAGCTTCACAAAAAATTGTACCAATTGGGTTTACGTGACCACAAACACATTTTATTTGTTCCAAATTTTTCACCGCCTTTTTCTTATTCCTATGTATCTATGTTTCTAAGGTAATTAACGAAATACTCAGAAATCTCATGATAGGTACTGAAAATCCATGTGCAGCACCTCGATTACCGAAGAGCACGAATAGATTTTCTATACTCTTCTCACTTATGGAGTAATTTTCTTTAAATATTCTTCCATTTGTTCTTTTGATTGTGTACCTGTAATTTTTTCGATAACCTTGCCATCCTTATCGATTAAAAACGTTGTCGGTAGTGGCCCTACACCATATGTATTTAAAATTTCTTGCCCTTTATCAATCGCTACAGGAAATTTCAGTCCATATCCACTCACAAAATTTTTCACCGCAAGTTCCGTTTCGTCTGCATCTAATGCCACTATTTCAACACCTTTTTCCTTATATTTCGGGTACAGTTCATTCATATATGGCATTTCTTTCTCACAAGGCTTACACCATGTCCCCCAGAAATTTAAGAAAACCCCTTTTCCTTTCAATTCTTTTAGCGTAATCTTTTTACCTTCTAAATCAGTGGCAACGAAGTTTGGTGCTTCTTTTCCTACTTGTACTTTCTCTTTATCAACAAAAAAGTTTTGATATAACGTAAACCCTAATGCCCCTCCTAATATGAGCAATATAATTACACGAAATAACAGTCTATTTTTCTTCACAGTGTCTCTCCTTCCTTAACAAAATAAAGAAGTTTAGCACATACTAAACTTTTCTATAAAAATACCAATTGAAAAACCGACATAAAACCTTCTTTTTAGGTAGGCAAGAGGGTCTGGCCATGCATAGAAGCGGTCAGGTCCTTTTCCTGCCACATGCAAGGTGTAAAACAAAGGGAGAAAGCAAGTAGCAGTCATGTATTTTTCTGCATAACAGCGACTTATAAGGAAAAGCGACGCTGATTGTTTAGGCCTATTGGCTAAGGTTCTTTCACACAGAAGGTGTTTTTTACCTTCTCGTGTGGAAGGTTCTTAGACATGAGGGCCTAGGAGGCAGAGCTAGACAAAGATGTCAAAAAATTAAAATGAATTTATATATGTATTCACTTCTATCAGCAAAAATTTCTTTACTGATAGAAGCTTTTATATTCTGTACTATCTCGGTTTCGTTGAAGCAAGAGCACGAAGTTGTTTTACTTCATGAGGAGATAATTCTCTTGCATCCCCTGGGCGTAAACTACCTAACTCTAAAAAGGCATAACGCTCACGCTTTAATTTCATAACTTTACATCCAACTGCTTCAAACATTCTACGCACTTGGCGATTTCTTCCTTCATGAATTGTCAATTGTACAATTACAATCTCTTTACGTTTATCCCAAGAAAGAATTTTCACACGGGCAGGCGCTGTCTTTCCTTCTTCTAGCATAACGCCTTTTTCTAACATGCGGATTTTTTCACCAGTTAGCTGACCTTTTACCTTTGCCACGTATGTTTTGTCAACCTTATACTTTGGATGCATTAAAATGTTCGCAAACTCTCCGTCATTTGTCATCAATATTAAACCAGACGTATCATAGTCTAATCGTCCAATTGGAAAAAGACGTTGTGGAATTTCCGCAAAGAAATCTGTCACCACTTTTCTTCCTTTATCATCTGTTACACTCGAAATAACACCGGTTGGTTTATATAATAAAAAGTAAGCAGGTGTTTCTTTTTCGAGAGGAATATTATTTACCTCAACTTTATCTTGTGCACTCACTTTCGTTCCTAGTTCGGTCACGACTTTTCCGTTAACCTTAACTTTCCCTTGTTGAATGAGTTCTTCTGCTTTTCTTCTCGATGCAATACCTGCTTGCGCTATTACCTTTTGTAGTCGTTCCATTTCGTTTCTTCACCTCAAATTCATCTTACCTTCATTAGAAGGACTTGGCAACTGTCTAGCCTTGCTGACAATTCCCCTTACTTACCATAAACAACATCGCCAACTTTATAAGCTAATAAAGGAATAAAATACATTTTTCCTCTTTATTATGATTTACTCCCTTCTTTTTGCTTACAACAAATGTTCACGGTTTTGTCAAAAATAATCCATAAAAAAACCACTATTAAGCACATTCTTAATAGTGGCTGTATCCGTATTATAGTCTAATTTAAATTAAAAATGAACCATTATTACTGAAACATAAGTGAAACAAATACAATTGAGCACACAATACCAATTAAATCAGCAAATAATCCCACCTTTAAGGCATCGCCCATTTTCCGAATCCCAACCGCTCCAAAATAAACTGTTAAAATATAAAAGGTTGTATCTGTACTTCCTTGCATCGTAGACGCAAGCCTCCCAATAAACGAATCTGGTCCATATGTGGCAATTAAATCCGTTGTAATACTTAGCCCTGCTGATCCAGAAATAGGACGAATAAGTGCAAGGGGAACAATTTCTGCTGGCACATGGATAGCATCTAACATTGGTTTCATGACATGTATCATTGCATCTAGCGCGCCTGAAGCCCGGAATATTGAAATAGAAACGAGCATACCAACCATGAACGGTAAAATAGATACAGCAATTTGAATTCCTTCTTTCCCGCCTTCTACAAATGATTCATACGTCGGTACTTTTTTTGCCGTCCCATATAATAGAATAAATCCAATTACACATGGAATAACCCATAAAGAAATCGTATTAACGACGCTCATTTTTTCTTCCCCTTTCTATTTCTTCTTCGGTAAAAATAACGGTCAATCCAAATAGCTCCAATCATAGATAAAACTTGGGCGATAAACGTTGCGCCTACAATTTCAGTTGGATTTGCAGAGTGATATGTCATCCGAATCGAAATAACCGTAGTGGGAATAAGTGTAATAGCTGATGTATTTAAAGCAAGAAAGGTTATCATAGAGCGGCTCGCAGAGTCTCTTCCTCCATTTAACTCTTTTAAATGTTCCATTGCTTTAATCCCAAGCGGAGTAGCTGCATTTCCTAACCCAAAAAAATTTGCCATCATATTAGATAAGATAAAACCTAGTGCTGGATGATTCTTCGGTACTTCTGGAAAGAGTTTTTTTACAAGAGGCATAAACAATGCAACAAGTTTCTTTAGCAGACCAGCTTCCTCGGCAATTTTCATTAAACCAAGCCAAAAAACAAGAACACTAATCAATCCGATACAAATGGTTACGGCATTTTTTGAACCTTCGAAAACTGCTTTATTCACTTCATCCATCGTTCCATTAAACATTGCATATACAATACCAATTACCGCCATCGCAACCCATATAATATTAACCATCTATTTCCACACCTAACATGTGAGAAAATACTTCTTTAAAATCTTTCCAAAACAAACCTGTAGTCACAATAAGTTTCCGTTTACTATAAAAAAGGTTACGCTCTCCAACTTCTTCATCATTTAAATAGGCAACGGCACGCCCTACTTTTTCTCCATCTATCAGCTTGGCCGATTTATCAAATTCAATTTTCAATGTAACCTTTTTAGCTTCGTCTTCCGTTAGTGGCACTAATAAATCATTTTTCGTATATATATGATTTGTATACTTTTTGTCTTGCAGTTCAGAAAGGGGGCCCTTCGCTACTACCGTAGTTGCTGTATATTGTTTAAATCCTTCATTAAATAAGTACATATGATCGTCCCAATCACTCGAAGCTTGCAATGTTACAACAATCAAATCTAGCCCATCCTTTGATGCAGTTGTTACAAGTGTGCGCCCTGCCTTTTTCGTAAATCCAGTTTTCCCTCCTGTTGCATACTCGTACATAGAAGTAACAAGCTTATGTTTATTTTTCCATGGATAGTCCCATACTTCAGACTGATACGTTTTCGTTCCAAAAATTTTACGAAATGCCTCATTTTCCATGGCATACCTTGTTAACAGTGCCATATCATATGCTGAAGAATAATGTGTTCCATCTCCGTCTAAACCATGTGGATTAGAAAAATGTGTATCCTTCATTCCAATTTGTGCTGCTTTTTCATTCATTAAATAAACGAATCCATCTATACTTCCGCCAACATATTCTGCAATTGCCTGAGCTGCATCATTTCCTGAGCGCAACATTAAGCCATATACTAAATCTTCTAACGGTACTTTCTGTCCTGGTTTTAAATAAATCGCTGACCCTTCCACCCGAACTGCTGTATTACTAATGGATACCTTTTCTTTCATTTTTCCTGATTCGGCTGCTAAAAGTGCGGTCATAATTTTTGTAATACTTGCGATTTTTTCAGATTCATGCTCTAACTTTCCATATAGTACACGCCCCGAATGCTGCTCCATCAACACCGCATTACGTGCACTAACATTATTCATTTGCGCATATGTATCATTTGGTAGCATACTTGCACATATTATAATAAGTGCAATCACGATCCCTCTTCCTCTCATGCATTCACGTCCTTTTTAGCACTTTTTGTACAAGTGTATGCTTGGACCTTTAAAATATGAATGGAAGTTGAGATGCAAGACTAACTCCATAAGAATAGAAAGACAATTAAAAAAGACGCATCGCGATGTATGATGCGTCTAATATGGTATCCACTGAAGTTCTTTTACACTTTGAAATCTTTTTTCTACATCACCCCAGTTGACAATATTCCACCAATTCTTAATATATTCTTCCTTTCGGTTTTGATACTGCAAATAATATGCATGCTCCCATACATCAAGTACTAGTAAAGGGATTGTATCCCACTGCGTAAATAATTGATGAAGTGTACTTTGTAAAATTTCTAATCGTCCGGAACGAGGTGCCCAAACGAGAATTGCCCACCCCGAACCTTCCACCTTCGCTGCCGCTTCTGTAAAGTGTTTTTGAAAACGTAAAAAGCTCCCAAAACCTTTTTCAATTTCCCTCGATAAGTCTCCGTGCGGACTGCCACCACCATCTTTTTTCATATTGTTCCAAAAAATAGTGTGTAAATAATGTCCAGAACCATGGAAAGCAGCTTCTCTCTCCCAATGCTTTATTAAATCAAATTGATTTGTTTTTCGTGCTTCTGCCATCATCTTCTCTGCCTTATTCAATCCCTCTACATAACTACGATGATGTTTATCGTGGTGAAGCATCATAATTTCCCTTGAGATATAAGGCTCTAGCGCATTATACGGATACGGAAGCGGTGGCAAGGTATGTCCGCCAATTGGTACAGAAGCTCTTGCATAATTTCTTTCATATAATGCATATTGTTCTGAATCAGACATTAACGCTTCTTGTAAGTAGTGTTGAATATGCTCGACATCATCACTAATTTCATAGACAAACTCTGCATCGTAATCATATTCATTTTCTTTAATCCGATCTAATAGCATTTGAATTTTATATGCAAGCATATGAACATCATACACTTCTGTTGCCCGGCTATCTAATACGTGGAGAACACTTTCGCACCAACTTTCAACTTCATGAAAGTAATCAGTGAACACTTCTTGCTGGCTCATATGACACCCCCATCAATATATCCTTTTTAAATGTATTCAAAATTACGGTCGTATATGACGGTTCAAAAAGCAAAAGAAGCTAGGAATTACCTAACTTCTTACAGTAGTTAATATTTTTGTATCATTTTCGTTTGATAGTCTGTTTCATAATATTCTAACTCTTCACGCAACATTTGGAATTTTCCTTCTAACTCTTTCATCATTTGTTCAATGGAAAAAGGAGGTTGCTTTTGAAACGCAATTGAATTCTTTCCTGTATAAGCTGATCGACTATTTTCATACCAATGATCATTTTTGGGTGAAAAAAACTCTGCAATCACTTGATGATAAATTTTATATAGCGTTCTCTCCGCTGCATTTTTCCTAAACGGTTTATTATTCAGTAATACGCAGCAAGCATCTAAGCCTTCTTCACAAAATACAAGTAAGCGTCGAATGGAAGCTAACAATCCAGCAAAATACTGTTCATCGCCTTCTGGTGTTTCTTCTAATAATAAAGGTAACGTATGATTGTTCACATATTTTGTAATTACTTCAACTACTTCTCCCAAAAAAACAGTTACTTGCTGCGTTTGGTTTTCAACCATTAAATTGGACATGCTAGTTTCTCCCCCCACCATTTGAACTGATTTTGAAAGTTGATTTTTCTGTTATGTATTTATTTTGGATCAGCTTCTTTACAAAATGTCTTCCCCCAATTGTATCTTCATCAAAATATACGCAAAAGTCTTTTAGCGTATTAATATGAAAATCCTCTCACACTATCTCTATTTTTACCACATAACTACAGAACAACATCACGCAAATATATGTTTTGATTTTCGATTTTAAAAACCAATTTCCTTCAAAAGAAGTAAATTCTTTCAAAAAAACTTCAAAATAAAGTGGGATTTCTCAGATTTTTGAGTTTAGAGTCTTACCGACCATTAATAGCGGCACAAAACATGTAGTGCCTTTTCTATTCTAGCTTACATATTAGTGGTGAAATGTAAAAAGTTTGATGATGTGGTTGAATACATTTTTTTGTTTATAGCCATTGTAGCCTGTAAACCTCATTTGCTCTCCATTGCATCGAATTTAGCAATTTATGAGTGGAGAATGTTTACACATATAAAGATTACAACTAAATTTTCAAAGAATTTTTCTTTTTATTTTTATTGAAGTTTGTCATAATAAAAATATTGCCTCAGTTTTCTTATACAAGGAGAGTTGTCTTTATGTCGTTTTCATGGAAACGTATATTACAAATCGGAAAATTTATTTTTCCCTTTGCTGTATTAACAATTGTGTTTTTTCAAGCACGCAAAGAACTATCTGGTATTTCATTTCGAGAAGCAGTTGAAACGATTAAACACATTCCACCCGGTGGATTTTTCTTAGCTGTTATACTCGGCGCATTTGCTGTTGCTACAATGTTCTTTTATGATTTTGTTATGCTGCGGCATTTGCAAGCAGATATTCCAGTTAAAAAGATTTTCCGCATTTCTTGGACTGCTAATACATTCAATGGATTTATAGGATTTGGTGGTCTTGTTGGGGCAGGTATACGTACAATGTTATATCGTCCTTATGTACAAGAAAATGGTAAACTTATTCGAAGTATCGCCTGGATGACAACGGCTTTTATTAACGGACTAGCATTATTATCTTTTCTCGGCCTTATTGGTGTACTAGATACAAGATTTATTTTACATGAAAAACCTTGGCTATGGCCTGTTTTCATCTTTTTTGCTCTTTTTGTTCCATTATACATAGGTATTTCCAAAATAAAAAATCGCAAACAAAGAAAAGAAGAAGAGCAAGTAGAAAAAAATCCAACTGTCCTCTACTCACTTGTTTCATTGGTAGAGTGGGTATCAGCAGGCATAGTCATGTATGTCATCTTACTTCTATTTGGAATTGAGATAGACTTCCCTAAGTTTCTTGGTGTATACGTCATTGCAGCTTTGGCTGGCGTTGTGAGTCTTGTACCAGGAGGCCTTGGTTCCTTCGATCTTGTTTTCTTAACAGGGATTGGACAATATGGAGTAGATACAGGTGTATTGCTCCCTGCTATGTTATTATACCGCCTTGTATATTATATTTTACCCTTTGGGCTCGGTTTAATTTTTGCAGCATTTGAAATGACAGGAGCTGCTTTAAAAAAATTTGAAGATAAACCGTTCATTGCACCTGCCCTTGAAACAACCGGAGTCATTTGGACATTACAACGTGATTTTCTAGGAAAACTAGGTTCCTGGGCATCTGCTGCATTAACAATTTTCTCAGGACTCATGGTGATTTTTTCCACCATTTTCCCAACAAGTATTGGACGCGCTCATGCACTGCATATTTTAGTTCCTAAACACCTTGTACAAATTTCCTTTAGTCTATCGCTAACATTTGGTATTTTACTTGTTATTTTATCACGCGGCATTTATCACGGCACGAAACGCTCCTATTATATGACGATTGTATCTCTAATCGGAGCAGCGATTTTCAATACACTAAAAGGAATTGATTTAGAAGAAACCTTTATCTTACTCATTGTACTTACTGTACTATATATGATTCGCAAACGATTTGTTCGAGAACAAATCGCGGTTTCATTCTCAGATGTAGTAAAAGTTTGTCTCTTTTTACTTATTACATTGTATCTTTACAAAAAACTTGGGGTACAATTTGCGGAAGCCAAAGAAGTATTTAAACCTGATTTTGTTGTTCGTAATATTAAACAAGTACAACGCAGTGCAATTGCAGCAGCTTTTTTTGTACCAAGCTTTCTACTAATTGGTTCTATTATCGCCAATCGTTATCGAAATAAATTTCCCGGGCAACCAGCCAATATGACACGACTACAGCACTTTTTAGATGAATACGGTGGAAACGTGTTAAGTCACCTTGGTTTTTTAGGGGATAAGCAATTCTTTTTCAGTAGCGACGGAAAAGCAATGATTCAGTTTGCGTCTGCAGGTAAACGTCTTATTGTACTCGGTGATCCAATCGGACAACCTTCTTCTTTTCGTAAAGTTTTAGAAGAATTTCTAACAGAGGCGGATCGTTTCGGCTATATTTGTGTATTTTATCAAGTTGAAAGTAAATGGATGAGTTTATATCATGATTTTGGTTATAACTTCTTCAAGCTTGGTGAAGAAGCAGTTGTCGATTTGAATGATTTCACAATTTCAGGAAAAAAACGAGCTGGATTGCGTGCCACTTTCAACCGCTTCGAGCGAGAAGGTTACACTTTTGCGATTCACGAGCCGCCATTTACAGATGAATTGTATGATGAACTAAAAAAAGTATCAGATGCATGGCTTGGGGGGAAAAAAGAGAAAAGCTTCTCTCTTGGTTATTTTGATCGTGATTATATAAACCGTGCGCCCATTGCAACACTTTCTGATGCTGATGGTAAAATTATTGCCTTTACAACATTTATGCCTGTATACCAAGATGGTGAATTATCTGTTGATTTGATGCGTTATTATCCTAATGCACCAGGCGGAATTATGGATGCTATGTTCATTCATTTATTCCAATGGACAAAAGAAAATGGCTATTACTGCTTTAATATTGGAATGGCTCCACTTTCTAATGTTGGATTATCAGCGCAATCCTTTTGGTCAGAGCGCGTTGCAGCAGCCATTTTTAATAACGTTCGTTATACATATAGCTTTAGCGGCCTGCGACATTTCAAAGAAAAATATAAACCAACATGGAGCGGGAAGTATTTAGCATTTCGTAAAAATCATTCCTTACCTATTACGATGCTCGCTGTAACAAAATTAATCGGAAAACGAAAAGACAGCTAAAACTTAGCTGTCTTTTCGTTTCTGAACTTGTAATGTAAACTGTTCTTCATATTTCTTTCCGTTTATATAAAAAGTACCCCATATTTTATAAATCCCTTCACTCGGAAACATAACGCGAAATTGTAATTGTTCCTCATCATTATTAGGAACAACATATAGAAAATGCTGTCGCCCTTCATCCACTATACGCAATTCAGCACGTTCTCCCGTATTGGAGCGAAACTTTAGCTTTTGCCCTTTCCCTATTTGAAATTGAAATGTTAATGTTTCTTCTTCATGCGGATATAACGTACGAAATAAAAGCGATGTTCTGTAAGGACCAATATTTTTCGTTAATACCGTATCCGCAGTAATTGGATTTTGTTTTTTTTCTACCACTTTATTTCCTACTGTTATGTTTTTTTCAGCGAACTGTTTTGTTGTATCTCCTGTTTCTTCATATAGAAAAATTGTATATTCTCCTTCTTTTTTAAACTGATGAGTAGCTTTGTAAGAACCATTCCCCACAAAAGTTGGACTCATCTGATATGATTGTGTTAACCGCTTGTCCACAATAAACATTCGAATATGATCGTTTACACCGCGAATTTCAGTTCCTTTTTTATTTTGTAATTCAAATGTAATATTCACGATTTCATTTACATCCATATCATGCAGTTGCCACTTTACTTGTTGTATCTGTCCTGTTGTTTCTTCACTATTTTTATATTTTTTCATATAAAATCCACCAAGAACAATAAGAAGCAAAGCAATAACTCCTATAATAACATTTTTCATGAAATCACCCATCTATTTTTTAATAAATTGTAACACAATTCAGATTATTTTTGCGTAAAAAAACATCTATTAGAGCACAATTCATTCTGTCTGAAGCAGATAATAAACACTCTCTATGAATAGAAGTTTTACTATATTTGCAAGAAAATATATAAATACAAATTGAAAAAATGACATATAAACCACTTTCTTTTTAAATGGACAAGAGCATCTGGCCTGGCAAGCAGTCTGGACTTTTTCCTATCCCATGAAAGGGTAATACAGTGAAACTTCCATCAGAAGTGTTGCTTCTCCCTGAATCTTGAGGTGGCATCTTATTGACCAAATAGTTAGATAAATAGAAATATACTATTGTAAACGCTCTACTTCGTGTATACTACAAAGTGAGATAGATATTTAGTAATATCGATTGTTACATAACAAGGAGGATTTTATATGAGCGTTCATATCGGAGCAAAAGAAGGCGAAATCGCAGAATCTATTTTATTACCTGGAGATCCTTTACGTGCAAAGTATATTGCAGAAAATTTTTTAGAAGATGTAACATGCTACAACAATGTACGTGGCATGCTAGGATTTACAGGGACATATAAAGGAAAACGCGTCTCTGTTCAAGGTACAGGTATGGGAGTTCCTTCTATTTCTATTTATGTAAACGAGCTAATTCAAAGTTACGGTGTAAAAAATTTAATTCGTGTTGGAACATGCGGTGCAATTCAAAAAGACGTAAAGGTACGTGATGTTATTATTGCAATGACTACTTGTACCGACTCTAACATAAATCGTTTAACATTCCCTGGATTTGATTTTGCACCATGTGCAAACTTTGATTTATTAAAGAAAGCATACGATGCTGGTATAGAAAAAGGGTTACACGTCCGCGTTGGTAATGTACTAACAGCCGATGTATTTTACCGTGAAAGCATGGATATGGTTAAAAAACTTGGCGACTACGGTGTATTAGCTGTTGAAATGGAAACAACTGCACTATATACATTAGCTGCAAAATACGGTGTAAATGCATTATCTGTCTTAACAGTAAGTGACCATATCTTTACTGGTGAAGAAACAACTGCTGAAGAACGTCAAACAACATTTAACGAAATGATTGAAATTGCATTAGATGCAGCAATTCAATCATAAATCCGATAAGAACTTGTCATACGTCTGGCAAGTTCTTTTTTTATCCCTCTACTATATATGACCTTTTGAAATAAACTATCTCAGCATGCGACAGATTTTCTCTCCTACTATATTTATTCGTTTGCTATAATAAAATGACGATTATGGAATTTACAGCTTATGAGGTGAAAAAGTGAAAAAACGAAGTATTGTGTTTAAGCTTTTCTTATTAACATCAGCGTTATTTACTGCTACATTTTTACTCTTTTTCGTTGGACAATCACTGTTTTTAGAGAAATTTTATATTAATAAGAAAGTTCATACGGTCCAGACTAATTTCGAAAAATTTGTAAACAAATATGAAAAAAGCAATGGAACCTTCGAAGAGCTTTCAAAGTTTAAACAAGAGTTTTATGAAAAAACAAACGCTGAACTCGTCCTGTTAGACCGCAATGGTATTATTAAAGATGATAAAAATTATCACATTGAAATTGTTGATAAATTTAATAATACACTTTTTATTCCATTGAATAATACTTTCACAATTCCTGAATATTCTTCGTTTATCAATTTAGGATTAAAAATATCTGACCCAATCAGTGTACAAGGTATTTTAAAAAACAATATGATTATTCCTGTTGCAATTACTACTGCTGATAATAAAACATGGCAAAATGATAATATCATTTCAGATTTGAAGCTATTTGGCATTCAGCTTACAGACGTCAAAAGAAACTTATATACAAAAGATTTTAGTAATAGCGTTAACAAATTTGATGGTACTATATCAAAATTGCATATTCCTTCTCCAAACGATATTCGTCTTGCAAATAAAGATACATTAATGCAAGGCATCCAGCATTGGGAACTTTCTGTCGCATTAGGGAAAACGAATGCGAGTGAAATGACAACATATACACTCGGCGGAGAAAACGAAATTAAAAGTCAGATTTTTGTTAAACCCGTTATCACAAATGGGGAAATAAAAGAATTTGCATTTGCAATGACATCATTGCAGCCTGTTAATGAGGCTATGCTTGTTTTGAAAGATTATTATGTTTATGCGTTAATTATCGTCTTTATTGTCATTATTTTATTATCGTTCTATTACTCAAAAATCATTGCAAACCCGCTTATTAAAATGAATCGTGTTACAAAAAAAATGGCAAACTTTGATTTCTCTGAAAAACTCCCTATATCAACAGAGGATGAAATAGGAAGTCTATCAAGTAGCATTAACTCTCTTTCTGTAAATTTAAAGGACCGAATTGATAAATTACATGTAGCAAATACAAAGCTACAACAAGATATTGAAAAAGAACGACAACTAGAAAAAACAAGAAAAGAATTTATCTCTGGCGTATCACATGAATTAAAAACACCATTAAGTGTAATCCGCAGTTTCGCTGAAGGCATTAAAGATGGCGTAAGTAACGACACTACGTATTATACTGACGTTATTTTAGAAGAAACTGATAACATGAACCGCCTTATTGTCGAAATGCTAGAACTTGCAAAACTTGAGTCTGGCACATATAAATTAGAATTGGAAAATTTTTCGGTAGGAGAGTTGATTCAACAAGTATATACTAAGCTATTATTTAGCATCGAAGAAAAAAACTTACAGGTAGAACTTGTATTTGATTCCACTATTTATGTACAAGCAAACCGAAATCGTATTGAACAAGTTGTCGTCAATTTATTAAGCAATGCGATTCGTTATACACCAGTTGGAGAACAAGTAAAAGTATCTGTCAGTGAGTATGAAGAAACCATAAAAGTTGAAATTGAAAATAACGGTACACCGATTCCCGAAGAAAGTTTAGATAAAATATGGGATCGCTTCTATCGAATAGATGCATCACGTAGCCGTCATACAGGCGGAACTGGTCTTGGACTATCTATCGTAAAAAATATCTTAGAATTGCATCATGCTAATTATGGTGTTTATAATAAAGAAAATGGCGTTGTCTTTTACTTTCATTTGCCAAAAGTGAAAGTAATCAAATAAATTGTCCTAATTTCACGAAAAGTTCACATGAAATTCACACACTTCCTTTACAGTAATAACTAGTTAATCCTTTCCTTTACACATATAAAAGAGGAGAGTGCGTGAAATGAAACAAGTAGGACAACCAATTCAAAACGAAAAACAATTAGAAAAAATCAAAGATATACTAATACAATCATCAAAGCGTGATGCTTTATTATTCGTATTAGCTGTGAATTCTGGATTAAAAGTAAGTGAAATATTACAGTTAAAAGTTGGCGATGTTATCGATGAAAATGAGCATGTTCGTCATTCTATTTTGTTCTACAATGACAAAATGAAAAAGCATAAATGGTTCGCTGTAAATGAAGAATTGCAACATACAATTGAACAATATATGAAAGAACGAAAAGTATGGAAGCGAAATGAACCATTATTAAAATCTCAAAAAGGAACAAAATCTATTACGAGACAACATGCTTGGTACATTTTAAACAAAGCGGCAAAAGAAGTTGGTTTAGAAGGGATTAGCTCACATACACTTCGCAAAACGTGGGGATATTGTGCTTATAAATCTGGCGTAGATATTGCATTTTTACAACACTTTTTTGATCATAGTACCCCATCCAAAACTTTAAAATACATCGGTATCGCTTAACTATACTTACTGTAAAGATCGTAAAAGAAGGTAGCTATTTTGAAAATAGTTACCTTCTTTTTATATACATATAGATTAAAACAACCATTTCTTTTTGGTGAGCAAGAACAGCTGATCATGCATGGAAGTGGTCAGGCCCTTTCCTATCACATGCAAAGTTTAAAACAAAATGAAAAAGCGAGTGCAGATTATGTTTTATCCCACATCCACGGACAGTAGGACTCCCACCTCAAGATTCAAAGAAAAGCGAAGAATATAGATGGAAGTTTCTCCTGCACAGCAGTGACTTATATATTCGAAAATTAAAATGTATTTATATATTTTCTGTAACACCTTATATATCTTTCTCTTTTCTTGTTTCTCTCCTCTTCTAGTGATACTCTAATAGTAGGGGGGAGAAATATGAACACATTAACAATTGAATTACCGAAAGAAACATTGGAAAAACTAAGTTTATTACAACAAGCTCACAAAAAGAAAACAGGTGCTGTCGTTACCGAAAGTACACTTATTCAATCTCTTATTTCAAGAGAATTTATTCAAGAAGTTACACCATTTGATTTACAGCAATACGTACAACAAAAAGAACAGTGATAAGTTTCTAAAAGACAAAAAACCCTTATCTTTAAGATAAGAGTTTTTGTCTTTTAAGGCAAGATAACCACGGCTTCTTCCTATTGAATTGATTTTACATATTCTGCGATTGCATGAACTTCCTGTTTTGATAGCTGCGGCTTTTCTTCATATTGATGCTTTTCTACTGCTTCTTCAACGTTTTTCGCACTACCATCATGTAAGTATGGGGCTGTCGCCCATGCACCGCGAAGTGTTGGAGGATCAAAATATCCTTTTGGTCTTTTATTTTGGAATCCCCCACGCGCATCACCATCATAATTTGTATCTGTTTCATTAGCAGTTCCAATGTTATAAAGGAAGTTTGTATTGTTCGTCGTTAATGTACCATTTTCATCAACAGCTTTTGTGCTATTTGTGAAATTATCCCCGCCATGACATGTTAAACAATTTGCCTTACCTTTAAACAACTGCTCTCCATCCTTCGCAGTAGGTGTTAATTCTCCATTTCCTTGACGATATGGACTTTTTGGGACAGGAAACGAATTCGGATCATCCAAAAAGGCTTGCAACGCATCATACATGTGCTGAACATCTTTTGGAAGTTCTTTTCCTGGATCAATTTCCATCATACCGCCCATTTCACCTTGTACGGTATGAATATAATCTGTAAACTCATCACGTGCGCCGTCCCACATAAACAAACCTGTTTTTGTCGTTAAGACGTTGCTTGGTACATTTCGCTTCCCTCTTGGTGTCAGTAATGATAAACCATTAATTTCTCCATCACTATGACACGTTGCACAGCTCATCCAGTTGTTTCCTGTAATCGCTGTTGTATATTTATCGCTATTTGCACTGTAGAAAATTTCTTTTCCTTCACGAACAAGTTTTGATAAGGAATCTTTTTCAATTAATTTAACTGTCTTCTTATCAGCTTTCACTTTTGCATATGAATCATCTCCCCCTGTTTCTAGAAAAGCAAGATCATGACTCATCGCATTATGAACTACTAATGTGTTTTCTTTTGGAAGCAACGTAATACCGCGTGGATTACTTCCTGGAATGCGCCTTACAATTTGCGTTGCATTTCCTCCACGTGTTAAATCAAACATCATGAGATCTTCACTACCAGACATAACTACAAATGCCTTTGTGCCTTTTTCATTAAAAACTACGTCATATGGATTTGATACAATCATCGTTTCATTTTTTGTATTTTTCACATTCATCGCTTCGAATAATTGTTTCCGCTGATTTATAATTTCCTCATCTTTTTCTAAATCAATAATCGACACAGCTGGAAAAACTGTTTCTTCAAACTGAATGGGTGTATCCACATTTGTAAGCAGATGTGGAACCCAAGCCGTTTTCCCATCTGGTGCAATAACAAATTGCTCTAATGTATTTGGAATTCCTTGACTCTTTTTATGGTCTTCTTTATCCGGTGAAGATGCAAGTGTAATCACTTTCTTCACTTTATTACTCTCTGTATCTACAACACTAATTTTCCCCTCCAAATAGTGCGGTACATACAATTTCTTTCCGTCTTTTGTCATCGCAAGCGTACGTGGGCGATCGCCAATCTTAATCTTTTGTACCGTTTTCTTCTTCTCAATATCAATAACCGATACATTACCAGAACGAAAATTCGATACATATAACTTCGTTCCATTTGGATTTGTAACAACACCAAATGGCTCAATTTCAGTCGAAATTCGATCAATGACTTTCTTCTTTTCAAGTGAAACAACATCTACTTTATTATCGTACATACAAGAAACATATAATTTCGTTTCATCAGGGCTCATTGTTAATTGTCTCGGTTCTTTTCCAACTGGAATCTCTGATACTACTTTTCTACTTTTTGCATCCATAATTGTTACTGTATTAATATCAATATTTGCTGTATAAATCCACTTTCCATTAGCACTCGTTACAATGTTATTACTATGAATAGCGGCGCTACGCTTCTCTTCTTTTCCTGATGTTTTCATCCCGCAACTCGCAAAAATCCCGATACATAGGAGTAATGTAATCGCCATAAACAATCGCTTCATCATTTAGCCCTTCTCTCTTTATCTCACTCTACCGTACAGTCTCTCCCATCTATACAATGAAGATAGAAGAGAAGTAACCACCCTTTTTAGCCATCAATAAAAAACACATCATCTTCTGATAGAAATTTCATTTTGTTACACTCTTTCATAAAAACCGAACAAGTTTATAAACTTGTTCGGTTTATTAATCTCATAAATTTATTTTCCCTTTTTCACTTCAACATTGACAAGAACTGGAGCAATACCATATTTACCATGACCTGCTTGAATTTGCGGTACATTGTCCTTATCTGTATTTCCAAGCTTCCCTTTTATATAAACATCGCCAGTATCCCAAAACTCACTTGTTTGCATTCCTTCTTTTAATGAAGGCCCATTGATTACTTGATCATAAAAATCAACATAACGAGAAGTAATTATTTTTTGTTCTAATGAATCGTATTTCGTTTTATCTGCATCTGTATTACTTAAATTTTGCAATGCAACACGCAAGACTGCTGATACACTTCCAGCGGTATAAGGAGTATACTTCATTTCACCTTTTTTCGTTTCATATGCATGTGCTTCTTTATTCCACATTTTACGATCTACTAAGTCATAAAGTTTACGTGCTTCTTCACGATACGTTTCATCTTTTGTTGCTAAAAAGGCTGCAGTCAACCCTCGAATTGCTCCTAGCTGCGCTTCTAATGTAACCGGATCAGTATCTTGTCCTTTTCCAATTGTATAACTATTTGCCATAAATCCATCTTTTGTCTTCATATTTTTTAATAAGAAGTCTGCTTGCGTCTTCATCATTTGAAGAGCACGTTTACCTTCTTCTGTTTGTAAGCCTTGTGCCTCTGCTCCGCTCGCATATCCAACTGGCATACCATCAATGGCACGCTGGAATATACGAAGCGCTTCTACCATATAACTTGCATCAAACGTATCAATACGTTTGCCTTGTTCTGTTCCGCTATGCTCTGTAACAAACGCTCCTGTTTCTTTATTATAGTGCATCGCTTCAATATTTTTAAAGACTTGTAACATGACATCACGATTTAATGAATAAGGATCATCTGCCTTTGCATCGTTAGCCGTGTCCCCATCTATATTTTCTGTTACCGCTTTTGCAAACGGTGCCCCATCAAATGCTGCTTGGAACGCTGGATTTACATTTTTATTACCTGGACGCTGGTCTACCATTCCGAAAAATTCAGCAGTTGGCCACAACATCATCCATTGATCCCGAAGCACACTGCGCGCGTCTTTCACTTCTAATTGACTAGCTTTAGCAATACCATTCTTGTTCTCTTCCGTTACTTTAATCTCATGAGGTAAGTAAACGAGACCGCTCGCAGGACTATATTTACTTCCTGCCCCGTTTGTTAATTGTTTTGTATTTGCATCATAAAAGAGCCCATCGCGAATATATGAAAGTTTATTCCAAATTTCCTCTGTTAAAATCACACCTTGCATACCATCAGCACTACTTTTCCCAAGACGAATATTCGAATCTTGATCTTGCGTGTTTGATGTAGCTTCTAATTCTTCATCCTTATCTACTGTATGAAAACCACCTAAAAAATCCCCTGCCCATAATGCTTGTTTTAAAAATGCAGAACCGTATGCTGCTGGTGTTAATGTTTTATTCATTTTTGAACGATCCCAGCGTAGTGTTTTAAAATCCATCTGGAAAGATGGTACATATGTCTTATCATCATTTTCTGCATATACAGACGTATCTACTTTTTGTATATAATGCGGATCACCACCAGCATACTCCATAAATGTTGGATACATATTTGCAAAGATTTCTTTACGCGGATATCCTACACTATCTGCTAATGTATAAAATCTCTCTTCTAGCCAAGATGGTACTTCTTTATTTTCTTCTTTTGTCATCTTTTGTACAATTGGTGCATGAAGTAAATGGAAACCAAGTCCTGATTTTTCTACTACCTCATACATGCCTTCTTCTGAGTACTCATAAGACTCGATACCAGCCATATAATCAAATTTTGTTGGTTTATTTCGTTTTTTTGCATCTAAAATATCTAAATCTAAACCTAAACCTTCTGCTAACGGTTCACCGGCTAATTCAAATTCTGCATATGCAAACATGTTTGCTGCTGTATCAAATGTATAATCCGTTACCGGTACACCATATGTACTTTTTTCTTTTGCCGTCTCTTCTTTTTTATTAGAACACCCTACTGAAAGTAATAATGAGGAAACAACAGCAACTGTCGTCATCACTTTCCATGGCTTTTTCATCTATTCCCGCCCCTTTAAATGAAATTGATAATTATTATCATATAAACTATATTATTATATTATTAAATTAATTTTTTGTAAACTTTAAATTTTTAAGATAAAAGCTAGAGAAAACCATTGACAATGATAATGATAACCATTATCATTGATTACGAAGCCAACAATTGATAAATCAACCAAACGCTCAGTAACATTGTTACCCCTCTTTTTTCATAAAGAAAAACACCGTACATTCCCCCTGTTTGTACAGTGTTTTTCTTTTTATTTTGATTATTCATCAATGAATGATCTTTCACTTCAGTCAAATAAATTTAGTTGTTCAGGTTTAGGTTCCCCATACGTAATGCCAAGCATCTCCATTAGCTGTTTCGCATTATCTGCTGCGTCTCCGCCAGAGTTATTATTAAATAGAAGATAAACTTCCTTTGTTTTTGTTTTCAATTCTTCTATTCTTTCTACCCATTCTTCTAACTCTTGTTTGTTATAACGATATAAACAGCGAACTGCCCGCCAATTCTCTCCCGTGTTCAGCCAGCCATGTACATTGCGTCCATGAAATCGAACTAAGGTCATTTGTTCATGCGTGGCTTCTAGCACAATTGGAATAGAGCCAATTCCTGCTTGCGGTTCATCACAAATCGTATGAATCCAACCTTCTTGTTTCATAAATTGTAATGTTCGATTACGAAATTGTGGATCAAACCAAGTTTGATTCCGAAATTCTAATGAACATGGGATACCTTTCATTTTTTCTTTCGTATAACGTAATAAGTCCACATTTTTCTTTTGACAATCAAACCAAGGTGGATACTGGAATAAAACCATTTTTAACTTATTGGCTTTTTGAAGAGGAGCAATTGACTCTTTAAATACGTGAAACATATCGTCAATGTTTGCAAAAGGAATTTCTCCGCGCATATGGCCTGTCATTCCTTGATAAGCCTTCACAATAAACGAAAAATTTGATGGTGTTTCTAAAGCCCATTTCTCATAATTTCTTACAGGCTGCATAGCATAAAAAGAACTATCTACTTCTACAATTGGAAAATATTCACTATATGTTTGCAGTTTATGCTTCATTTCATATGCATCCTTATATAAAGAGTCGTGATCCCCCCATCCTGTTAACCCAATAGAAATCATCTGAACACCATCCCCTATCTACCTCTAAATCTTAAAAACATCTTATAATATATCGAAAAAAATGAAAGCGTTATTTCATTAATGAACAACTCATGACGCATTTACACTCTTTACAAGATCATTCATATCCTATAGCTTCTTACTTAACTATAACAAATCTAAGATATTTTTCTATATACATCCATTTTGATTTTCAATATATAAGTCACTGCTCTATGGAATAAAACGTAACCTATACTCGCATGTGGCAGAAAAAAGCCCTGACCGCTTCTATGCACGGCCAGATGCTCTCGTTCATCTATATAAATTTTTCGACATATAAGTCGCTGCTATGCAGAGTACAACATGACCTGTACTCACTTGTTCCCTTTGTTTTAAATCTCGCATATGGTAGGAAAAGGCCCTGACCGCTTCTATGCGCGGCCAGATGCTCCCATCCCACCTAAAAGGAAAGTGGTTTTTATGTATTTTTTTAATTTATATATATATATAAATTTCATTATTTTTTAAAAAAATTTGTAATTATATATACGAAATGTTCATCTTTACTTTTCTTTACCACAGCTTAACGTTAATTTAATGCTCATTTTGTATAATTCATAATGAAAGAATTTATAGGAAACGAGGGTGAATGCTAATGAAAGTATTATCATCTATCCGCTTTTGGATTATTCTCATGTCATGTATAACATTATGTTTTGCACTCTTTTTAATTGGAGAATACAATAAACCAAAAGCAGCCTCAAATGACGATACCATTCCTTATCACATTCTATATATAAACAAAAACCATGTGCCATTACAGCATACCGGACAAAAAGAAAAAGTTGTTTTAAAGGGGATGGTGATTACTGATGCCACTTCCTATAAACAATTAGAAACAATTGCAAAACATATAAAGGAAAAATATGCACATGCAAACCTCGACTCTATTGAACTAACAGTCCATAATAAAAATAACGGCCAATATGAAGACCTTGCTTATGAACCAATTGCTAAAGGAAATATTGTCATCTCTTATACAACATTAGCCAAAGCCGAGCATAGTATGCATACAAATATAAATATTCAACTCAACAAGCACTCTTAATCTAAAAGAGTGCTTGTTTTTATGCATATGCACATTTTTTATAAATTAGTCAAGTATCCTAGGTCTTGTCCTGTAAAGATGAATATCATATAACGACAAATGATTTAAAGAGAAAGAATTTCCATTAAGGAGGAACTATGTATGATGTATCCATATAATCATTCGTATTATTTTGCTCGAAATATATCGAAAAATTTAAAAGATTTAATCGGTACAAACGTACGTATTAATTTAGGAGGGCCCGAAAAAGGAGAGGGAACCTTATTAAAAATTCAAAGCGACTTTTGTGTCTTACAGTCTGACGATGGTGTTGTTTACTATCCATTACATCATATTAATGGATTTGCCGAACAATCTTCAGATGAGTCAGAAGAATCGGGAGAATCTGACGAAAACGAACAAAATGATAATCAAAATAAAGAAAATGAAGAACCTATCATTGTAGGAGGTAACTATTTTGGAAGTGTTATTGACCGTTTAAAAGGAGAAACAATTCAATTAAATCGCGGCCCGAAAAAAGTAGAAGGAATTGTTGCAGGCCGTACTAGAGGTCATATTCTCCTTGATATTGATGGTCAAATTACGTATGTACCAATGTTCCATGTTCAAAGCATGTGCTGGAATTATAATAATAGTAATGACAGTAATGACAAGAACAAAAATAATAATAAAAACAACGCTAATAACAATGATGATAATGAATCACGTAACCAAAAGCGTGATAAAGATAAATGTAAAACAAAAAGATGTAAACGTTGTGGTAAACGTCGTTACTAAAATAATAACGTTTCCCGTGCTAACAGTCTAAAATACATGTAGATCCCAGATTATTTTATAATCTGGGATCTACTTCTTAAAAGGATGAAAACCATTCTTTTATTTTATCCATCAAGCTCCCTTTTTGTTCGTTTCCTTGTTTTTCTTCTTGTCTTTTTTTCTCTTCTTTTCGCTTCATTTCTTCTTCAATTGTTTGTAGCTGTTTTGTATACTCTGCTTCTGGTATAAGAGACAAATCAAAGTTTTTTTGATTTGGCTTTCCAATTGCTTTATTCATAATATCACGAAACATCGTTGTCGTTATTTGACTACCAGCAGGAATAAAATGTTCATTATCTGTTTTATCGTAACCAACCCAAATAGATGCAAGTAATTCTGGTGTATAGCCAACAAACCATGAATCTTTTGCGCCATTATTTGATTCATCTGCTAGTTGTGTTGTACCTGTTTTTCCAGCAGTCTCTACATTATTAAGTTTCGCTTTTTTACCAGTTCCTTTCTCTACAACTCCTTTTAATAGATATGTCATTTTTTGAGCCGTTTTTTCATCTGTAACACGGATTTCTTTTTTATACCATTTTCCTACTGTATTCCCTTCCCCATCTTGAATTTCCCGAATCGCATGTGCTTCCATTTGAACACCATCATTTGCAAATGTTGCGTACGCTTGTGCCATAACAAGGGGAGATGTGCCTTCACTCATCCCTCCTAGTGCTAACGCATACGATTGGTCATTTTCTTGCAGTGGAATACCAAAACGTTCTAAAGACTTCAATCCTTTTTCTAAACCAATTTGTTTTAATAGCCAAACTGCTGGTACATTATAAGAATTAGCAATTGCCTCATACATCGTCACATTACCATGATATACATTCCCACTATTTTTCGGTTTATAATCATTAATTTCAAGCGGTTCATCTTTTAATACATCATAAACCTCATATCCTTGTTCTAATGCCGGTGTATACACCGCTAATGGTTTTAATGTAGAACCTGGCTGCCGTTTTAATTGCACCGCATGATTAAACTGTAAAAATTGATACGGTCCTCTCCCGCCTACAAGGGCCGGAATACCACCCGTTTTTGGATTCATAAGCACAACACCTGTTTGCATAATCTGATCAGAAGTAGTCTTTGGAAAATAATGATCATTATTCACAGCATCTTCTGCAGCTTCTTGCATTTTTGGATTTAATTCCGTGTAAATATGATAACCGCCTGATAAAATTTCATTTTGTGTCAATTTATATTTATTCATTGCCTCTCGAACAATATAATCAACATATTGAGAGTACTTTCCTTTATATTTATCTTCAATACCTCTGTGGAGTGAAAGCCCTTCATCTTTTGCTTTTTGATATTGCTTCTCTGTAATATAACCTTGTTCCTTCATTAATGAGAGAACAACATTTCTTCTTTCAATCGACTTATTAAAGTCTTTAAAAGGTGAGTACGTAGAAGGTGCTTTAATTAATCCAGCTAAAGTAGCAGCTTCGGGAATCGTCAATTCCTTTACTTCTTTGTCAAAATACGTTTTTGCCGCCTTTTTAATCCCCCAAGCTCCTTCTCCAAAATAAATTTGATTCAAATACATTTCTATAATTTCATCTTTTGTATATGTTCGTTCAATTTTCTTTGCAATAAAATACTCTTTGAATTTTCGGGAAAATGTCCGATCCTGTGTTAAAAATACGTTTTTAGCTAGCTGCTGTGTAATTGTACTTCCTCCAGCAACAACTTCTCCTGCTGTTATATTTTTAACAATCGCATGAAAAATTCCGCTATAATAAACGCCGCGGTGCTCATAAAATTTTTTATCTTCTACTGCAACAACAGCTTCGATCATAACATTTGGAATGTCTTTCCGTTTAATTCCCTCCGTTTTCGAAGAAGACAATGTTGCCGCTACTTCCTTGTTTGCATCATAAATAACTGTTGGCTGAGGTACTGCTTGTTTTAATGCCGAAATATCTTGGACTGTGATCATAATATTCACAAAGATAAACAAGAATAAGAAAAAAAAGCCTATCGTTAACAATGCGATTCGCAATTTTTTTCTTTTTTTGAACCACTCCCGTATCTTTTGTAAATGAGTGCTGCTGAACTTCATTCATTCACTTCCTCTATCTTACTTTCAAATGTATATATGTACCGTTATACCTTTACAAATTTTCCATGATACCGCTATAATTCGTCAAGTGTAAGCTCTCTTTATTAGTCATACTTTTTATAAGAAAAGGGTATTCTATACATGAGAGCATCACTATTTTTTGTTAATATTGCTAATTTTTCAATATGTCTAATGTTAAGTTTTTGTAAACTTTTCGATAAAATGTTTTAAAAAACGACAGCTTTTTGATAGAATGAACTAGCCAATATGCTTTACATAACTATTTTTTTGGTGGGGGTAACAATATGGTTTTCAAATCGAAAAAAGATAAATTTTCAGAAATGTTAACGAATATTTCCGAAAATTTAAAAGAAGGCGCGCAATTTTTTGTGGAGTACAAAATTAAAAATGCAAGTGATTTAAAAGAATTCTCCATGCGCATGAAAGAATATGAGTCAAAAGGCGACTCATATATTCACGAAATCATTATGGAATTAAACAAAGCGTTTATTACTCCAATTGAACGTGAAGACATCTTGCAACTTGCAATGAGTATGGATGATGTATTGGACGGGTTAGATCATAGTGCTGGTCTATTTGAGATGTACTCTATTACAGAAGCAGACGAGTACATGATTAAATTCGTTGATGCAATTAATCAGTGTGCGATTGAAATTGCTTCTTCTATTGAATTGATGTCAAATAAAAAGCTGCTTGATATTCGTACAAATGCAATCAAAATTAAAGATTACGAATCCAAATGTGATGATATTCGTAGACATGCGATTAAACATTTGTTCTCTCGTGAAAAAGATCCGATTAAGATTATTCAATACAAAGAAATTTACGAAGAACTAGAAGAAGTTGCTGATAGCTGTCAAAGCGTAGCAAATGTTTTAGAAACAATTATTATGAAGAACGCATAAGGAGTTTGATCATGGATACACTCTTGATTTTAACCGTTTTAGTTGTCATTTGTGCTTTAGCTTTCGACTTTATTAACGGATTCCATGATACAGCAAATGCAATCGCAACAGCTGTTTCAACAAAGGCTTTAAAGCCAAGGCAAGCTATTCTTATGGCATCTATTATGAACTTTTTAGGTGCAATGACATTTACGGGTGTAGCAAAAACTATTACAAAGGATATTGTTGATCCATTTACATTACCAAATGGTAGTCTCGTTATTTTAGCAGCGCTACTTGCTGCCATCGCATGGAACTTAATTACTTGGTACTATGGAATTCCAAGTAGTTCATCTCATGCAATTATCGGTGCTATTGCTGGGGCAGCTATCGCTGCTGCTGGTATACATTCATTAAACTATAAAGGTTTCATTAAAATTATTGAAGCCTTAATTACTTCACCGATTATCGCTTTCGTCATTGGTTACATCGTATATAGTATTTTTAAAGTCGTCTTTAAGAACTTTAACCTAACGAAAACGAACAAAAATTTCCGTTTATTCCAAGTGTTCACAGCTGCAATGCAAGCTTACACACATGGCACAAACGATGCTCAAAAAGCGATGGGTATTATTACAATGGCACTTATTGCAAATAATTATCACACTTCAACAGATATCCCTTTTTGGGTCCAACTCGCGTGTGCAACCGCAATGGGGCTAGGTACTTCTGTTGGTGGGTGGAAAATTATTAAGACCGTTGGTGGGCAGATTATGAAAATTCGCCCTGTAAATGGCGTAGCTGCTGATTTATCATCATCACTTGTTATTTTCGGCGCAACTTTCATTCATTTACCAGTAAGTACAACCCACGTTATTTCATCTTCTATTTTAGGTGTAGGTGCTTCACATCGCGTAAAAGGTGTAAAATGGGGAACAGCAAAACGCATGTTAATTACATGGGTTATCACACTTCCTATTTCAGCTTCATTAGCTGCTTTATGCTATTACGTATTAAATCTTATTTTCTAAAAAAAGTCGTCTTCTACATACGAAGACGACTTTTTTGTGAACACACATCATTCTCATTCAAAACATTGTATAATGAATGATGTATTTGCTATAAAAGAGGAGATGTTACAGTTGGAATATATTATGCTACTACTTGTTGGATTATTAGCAGGTACGATTGGAAGTCTAGTTGGTCTTGGTGGCGGAATCATTATTGTTCCTTTACTAATTGGCTTACATAGCCTTTCCCCACAATTAGCCGTCGGTACTTCAATTGTTACTGTCGTATTTACAGGTTTGGCTTCTACCCTTACTTATATGAGGCATAAACGAGTGGATTACAAAAGTGGTCTTATTTTATTTATTGGGAGTGGCCCTGGAGGAATCATCGGATCATGGGCAAATAAATTTTTAAATCAAGAATCTTTTTCTTTATATTTTGGAGTCTTTCTTATTTTCGTATCTATTTTACTAATGCTACGACATAAACTGAAACCCATCTCTCTTTCAAGTAGTTCTGTTGTGAAACGTTCCTTTACAAATTCAGAAGGAGAAATCATAACCTACCAGTTTCCACCTTTTCTTGCTATCATTATTTCATTTGGTGTAGGTTTTATTTCTGGGTTATTCGGGATTGGTGGAGGTGCCTTATTAGTTCCAGCAATGATGCTTCTTTTTGCTTTTCCGGCACAAATCGCTGTTGCGACATCTATGTTTATTGTTCTTTTATCTGCAATTGTAAATTCAGCAACTCATATCTCCCTTGGGAATGTTAGTTGGGGCTATGCCCTTGTTTTAATCCCCGGGGCATGGATTGGCGGAAAATTGGGAGCTTATATTAATACAAAATTAAGCGGTAATGTCATTATCAATTTATTACGCATTACCTTAATTATTCTCGGCACACGCTTGATTATTAGTTCCATTTTATAACGCATTCTTTTTTTAGAATGCGTTTCTTTATATACATGTATAAAAAAACACTCCTAAAATAATACATAATACTGAGCAGGCACATAATAAAATAAAGTTAGAAATATGTAAATTCTCCAAAATAATCACTCCTATGTTTGTTGCATCTTTTTTACTTGATCCCGCTCTAACGTACAGTAAGACTCCTACCGATATAGGTAAAATGAATCTTCCATAAGAGCTTCATTGATTCAACTAATGAAAAATCCCTATTTACTTTATCATACCGAAAAAACATAACATATACATTTACAATGCCCTAACAATATAGAAATAAGTGTTACAAATTCTATGTAATTATTACATTATATATACAATCTCATTGTTTTTATATTTATAAATATATTCAATTTAATTTTTCAACATATAAGTAGCGGCTATGTAAAATACAACATGGCCGCTACTTGCTTTTTCCTTTTGTTTTAATCCTTTCATGTGCTAGGAAAAGGCCCTGACCGTTTTCGTTTTCTATGCGTGGCCAGTTGCTATCACCCACCTAAAAAGAGAGGAGGCTTTATGTCGTTTTTTAACTTGTAAATATAAAACAATCCAATAAATGCTTCTCTCATAAATGAAAAGCAGCATTTATTGGATTGTTAAAAATTCCATTAGTGTACAAGCGACCATCCCATAAAATCTTCATGAACTTGCCTTGCTCGTTTATCATTTCGATCGTATAATTCTGCATAACTATCAGTTTCTTCATCATAAGCCATCGTATAAACGATTTGTCCATCTATTTCGACTGATAGAACAACTCCGCCCTTCATTTCTTCCACATGTATCACTGCATCAGCTGAAATCCTCACATCAGTCATTTTTTCATCTAACATGGTATGCCCCCTAAAAAATATTCCTTTCTAGTACCGTTCTTACACATACACACTAAACAGTATACTACTGTAATACGGTATCCTTCGTCAATACAATTAATGGACTTTATATAGGTGAATGTTTTTTCTACTATATATAAAGTGAAATGTCCATTAGTAGGCACACTCTCTTAACCTTATAATTCAAATCTTACTACTTATAAGTGATTTGATAAAGCTATATAAAGTGAAACTTCCATCAGTGGGGGGTTCTCCATCCCCCAGCGATGGTTAGCCCGCCCGATCGGGCTTTTACGGGCAGTTGTCCCTCACCTATTTTCTTCGCTTCTCTCCAAATCTTGAGGTCAGGGTCTTACTGCCCGTTAATGCGGGATAAATCCTGCTGTGCAGAACAAAACATGACCTGTACTCGCTTTCTCCTTTTGTTTTAATCCTTGTACGTAGCAGAAAAAGGCCTTGACTACTTCTATACATGGCTAGTTGCTCTCGCCCACCTAAAAGGAACGGGGTTTTTATATCGTTTTTTCAAGATAGATTTATATATACAGTCACTTCTATCTGTATCAAGTATAGTCTTATATAAACAATTCCTCTATAATGAAATTAACAGCAAAATATAAAGAGGTGCTTACAGTGATTTTACATAAAGGAGAAATATTATTTCGCCAAGGAGAGGAAGGCCCTCTATATTTTATAAAAAGCGGTCTATTAAAAGTCATTCGTGTCCAAGAAGATGGCACACCTTTTTTATTTAACATTATTGTTCCAGGTGAAACAATTCCTCATCACTCTTTAATCTCACCAAAAGAATATCATGGTACTGCAATCGCTTTAATTAAAACAGAAGTAACACCGATTACATGTAAAACATGGTATGAACAATTACAAACAGCCCCTGAATCTTATGCCGAGATCGCCCTTCAGCTGCAAACAAAATTACGCATGATGCAGCATCGTATCGACCAACTTACAACTGTATCACCAAAAGAACGCCTTTATCGTTTACAAGAATGGTTCGCAACATATTTAGGTGATATCCCCATTTATGAAATCTTAACACAAACGGAAATCGGGCAATTAATTGGCATTCGCCGTGAAACCGTAAATCGTCTCCTTCGGGAACAAACAAAAAACGAGGTGAACTAACACCTCGTTCTTTCTAATTACTGTAAGCTTGCTGCTGGTCCAAAAAATTCAAAGTGAATATGTTCTGATGAAACGCCCCATTCTGTCAAATCTGCATGAATATGCTTCATAAATGGTACTGGTCCGCAGAAATAGAAATCTGCTTCATTAGAAGGAATAATAGTTTGTAACCACGCTAAATCAACGAATCCTTCTTTATCATAGTTTTTTACTTTCTTATCTTGCTCAGTTGGTGCAGAGTAGCAAGTATATGCTTTTACTTGTTCATGCTCTTGCGCTATATTTGCAACATAATCTTTCATTGCGTGTACATCGCTGTTTAACGCACCGTGAATAAAGTATACATTACGGTTTGGTGATTGCTTAATTAATGTATTTAACATACTCATCATCGGTGTAATTCCTACCCCACCGCTAATTAACACAACTGGTAATTGTGAATCCATATTAAGTACAAAATCTCCTGCCGGTGCACTTAACGGTAAAATATCTCCTTCTTTTACATGATCATGTAAATAATTAGATATCACTCCCTCTGGACCTTCCATACTTTTCTCACGTTTTACACTAATTCTATAATAATCTTTTCCAGGGGCATCGGATAAACTGTACTGACGGTTATGTGTATATGTTTCTCCTTCGATGTTTAGCTGTACGCTTACATATTGTCCTGGTAAGAATGAGGATAGCGCCCCTCCATCTTCCGGTTTTAAATAAAAGGATGTAATCACATCGCTCTCTTTCTCTTTTTTCACGACAATAAAGTTGCGGAAATCTTTCCAACCACCCGCTTTTGCTGCCGCTTCTTCATACATCTCTGCTTCTATACTAATAAATGCATCAGCAATTACACCATAAGCTTCTCCCCAAGCGTCCAATACTTCTTGCGGCGCATGAGCTACTTCTTTAATTGCTTGCAATAAGCATGTTCCAACAATCGGATAGTGCTCTGCTTTAATACCTAAGCTGCGATGCTTGTGTCCAATTTGTTTTACAACTGGAATAATTACTGCTAAGTTATCAATATAATTAGCAGCTGCATATACTGCATTTGCTAAGGCTTGTTGCTGTCTTCCCTTTTTTTGATTTGTATGGTTAAAAATATTTAATAGTTCAGGATGCTCAGAAAACATAATTTCATAAAAACGTGTTGTAATCTCTACACCTTTCTCTTGTAATAACGGTACAGTTGATTTTACGATTTCAATTGTTTTTGGATTTAACATACTATTCACTCCTCTATTTCTTTATCTACCTCTATTTTATAGAATACTCCAAATATAGGTTGTGATTTTAATCACTATAAACATGATGTTTTTGTGAAAAACGTCATAAAGTGAAACTTTAATCAGTGCTTTCATCTCTCTTTTGTGCTTGTCTCTCCATCTTAAGGTAGTGACTTACTGCTCAAAAGTAGCAGAATAATAAAAAGACATACTAAGTATGTCTTTTTACGGTGCTTGCAATACCTGTTCGATTATTTTCACATCTTTTCCATTTCCAAACTCTGTATAGCCCCAAATGTTCGTTTCACCTGTATATTTATTTACAATAATATCAAGATCATGGTATACACGATGTGCATAAACAATATATTCAATATTCCGATTCGTTACTCCCTTTTTTAAAGTTTCATAACTTCGTTTCACATCTCGTTTTATTTGATTGTTTTTTACTTTCTTCTCAAAATTTTTTAAAGCATTCTCCTGTTCTTGAAACCATTTCATGAAATGATCCCAATCTCCATCTGTATACTTTTCTGCTTTTCCATAATTTAAAAAGTTATTATAACTTGCATGTGTTGTACCGATAAATTGTAACACTTCTTTCGTCTCATCCACATCTTCTACTTTTGGCATTGATGCTACACCAACTGGCTTACTCGCATAGTGTATAAAAAATTTGCTTAAGCCGTAACTAGCGATTCCCATGACAAGAAGAATTCCAAGTATACTCCACATTTTTTTCATACACCTTACCCCTTTGCTTTATAAATATTACATTTATTTATTAGAAGTGTAATATTCTATGAAAAAATGGGGGTTCCTGTATAAATAGTTCTTATCATTTCGACAATACTTTTCTACAAATTACGTGTCGGAAGTTGATTCTGCAAGATAGTGGTTCCTTGATATGTAGCATATCCGAGTACTACAAGTAATAATACATACAAAATGAACATACTTATACGAGTTTTCATATTTGCAGAATAGTACTTTTCATACTGTTCTTTTTCTTCTTCCCACTTATGTAATTTTCGCTCTGACACTGCTACTGCATCTTGCATCAATAGAAGATACCGTTCGCTTTCCTCTTCATACGGTACGTAATCAAGTGGTTCAAATTTAGGATACAAGTAATCTAATGCTATTTTTCTTTGACGTTCTTCTTTTGTTAATGTTTTATCTCTTTCTTTCTGGTTAAGCATTGTCACTTCATGATGCATCATATAGATGGTGCGATGAAGTGCACCTGTTTCTCGCAATTCTTCTTTCAAACGTATAATATATTCTTTTATGGTATCTATTTTCCAACCAAGCTCTTGGATTGGTTGATTTCGCTTTGATACTCTGTGCCACTCTAAACAACCTAGTATAAAAATAAATCCAAGAAAAATACTTTTTTGTACAATTGCATAACCGAGCAATATAACAAGGCCAAGCGCCCAAATTTTCGTACTTACAACAGAAACAATTCGTCCACCATCAAGAGGTGATACGGGAATTAAGTTAAAGAAATTAATCATACTACCAAGTACAATAACAAGTGCCCAAAATGGTTCTTTTGTTATCATATACAGTGGAATGGCTGGTAAAAAAGAGAGTAAACCAAATAACGGTCCCATATATGCAATGTATGCCTCATCTTTTGCGTTTTTAGGCAATTCTTTCATTCCTATAACCGCTCCCAAAAATGGGATAAAAATAGCAGGTGATGTTGCAATCCCTTTTCGTCTTGCTGCCCACAAATGACCCATTTCATGAATAAGTAATAAGTATACAAGTGCAACGCCAAATTTCCATCCGTATATTGCTGCATAAGCACCAAGAGATAGCAACATACTAAATACAGTAGAAAACTTTGCTAATTTTACAATAGCAAATACCCATTTTAATTTAGACAACAGAAAAACACCAACTGCTGCAATAATTCCCCATAATCCTTTTGTATTTTGTTTCATATTCCTCTCCTTACCGATAATCTTTTTCTTCTTAATTATGTCATATTTTTAAAGTTTATTGGAAACTATCGTTTATTCCCTCCATTTTTAGCCAATACTATACATGTAAGGAGGTGAAAACGGTGACATTGCAATCTGTTATGATCGGCGCCTTATCTTTTCTAGCTTCTATGCTAATTTTTTATACTGTTGGATATGTATTACTTTTAGATTGGCTACCCGACAATATTTTTATTAGCTCCATTATCCTTTCTGCACTTATTATCGCTTATTTTATTACGCGAAAGTCCATGAATGAACCTTCAACAAAAACAAAATAAAAGAGTGATGGTATCTTATCACTCTTTTTCTCATTTCCTAGAACAACCATTATCTTTCTAGCTGCATCTTCTCTCCATATCCTTTTACTATTTGAATAATATTTTGAAACGCACCTATCTCTTCTTTTGTATGATTCAATACTTTTAGGTTGTATTGATCATAATACGCTTCTAACATTTTTAATTGAGATGATGATATACCACTAACGGGAACAATAAAGTCCACTTCATATTGTTTATATCCTTCTTTCACTAACTCACCTTGTACTTGTTCACTTTTTTCTTTATTTATTATCTTTTGTATTTTCGAAGGAAATTGTAATTGAAAATAATAGTTTTTTTCTTTTTCCAGCTTTTTATATAATGCGTCTGAAATCGTATAATACACTGTATAATACACTGTATTTTCCTTTGTTTTAATGTGAAAACGAGTAATTTGTAAATCTTTTTTAGTGATTTCAGTTATAGTTGATTGCTGTCCCTCCTCATTTTGTATGAAAGGTGCCGACGGGAATAAAGAAAGAAGTTTTTCTGTATCCACTTTTGATATAAGATAAAAATTTTTTGGATCTGTTTCTTTTTGTAACCATCCTGTTCTCGCTTCTGTACGAAGCCAAGCTTTATATTTCTCTTCTTGTCCATTTTTCTTAACTGTAATTACATATTCAGGTTTACCTAATTCACCGATTACATTTTGTTTCTCTGCTTTACTTATAATATTAGCCGCTATTTTTGCTTCGTCATCCTTCAATATTGTTTCTTTTTTCCCTACTAGAGATACAATTACTTGTACATTCTCTTCCACAATACGCCCCGCTTCTTTTGTTGATTTTTCACTTTGTTCTATGTTCTCATCCGTTTGATTACATGCTACTAATAAAAAAAGAAAGAACATGAATAACCATTTTTTTCGCATAGCTCTCATCCTCATTCCTCAAAATAAGAAAAACTTATTGTCCTCGAAAGAAAACAAAATCAACCTAACAAATTAAATTCGATATAATATACATGAAAAGGAGGTTACAACATGCCGATAGATTTTCATAGTTCAGACAACAAATATACGTATACCAATCGTCAAGCAACAGATTCATGGACACATATGATACAAAACATTGTAGATGTCAAAGAAAAAAGAGTGATTGATATTGGATGCGGAGGTGGGATTTATACGAAACAACTTGCTATGATGGGGGCAGCTGAAGTAATTGGTGTTGATTTTTCAAATCAGATGATCCAGGCTGCCAAAGAAAATTGTACTCATACATCAAATGTTTCCTTTATACAAGGTGACGCTTATAACATCCCTTTTGCAGATGAAACATTTGATATTGTTCTATCACGAGCTGTTATTCATCATCTAGATTATATTCCGAAATTTCTTCAAGAAGCATATCGCATTTTAAAACGAGGCGGTATCCTTATTCTCCAAGATCGGACAATTGAAGACTGCACGATTCCAGGAAGTCCGGAACATATTCGCGGCTATTTCTTTTCTTGCTATCCCAAATTAATCCGCATAGAAGCAAAACGAAGACCAGAAACAAATCAAATACAACATTTGTTACATGATAACGGCTTTGAGACAAATCCGATTCAAACTCTTTGGGAAGTTCGTAAAACACATCCTTCAATTGAAGATTTACTTCAAGACTTATCACCACGTACAGGCCGCTCTATTCTCCATGAATTATCAGACAATGAACTTTCTGGTTTATTACGACATATTCACTCTAAACTTTACAAGAAATCCCCCATTATAGAACAAGATCGTTGGACAATTTGGAAAGCTGCGAAAGAGTAACAAGCCTCACATCATGTGAGGCTTGTTACTCTTTCATAACCTTGTTCGGCAACACTCTTGATATCCACCATTTCTTGCCTGTGCAGTACCACACTTCGGACATACTAAAAATCTGGATTGATTTGCAAACAAACTACCTTTATCAAAAAGTAACACTCCTGCCTGCTTAAGCGAACGAGAATAATATAACCATATAAAACCACAAATTGCAGTAATACATAACAATACACCCATTACAAGCATTATCGTCACCTCTGCTTCGTTTGTTCTTTCCAGCAAGTGGATGATTACAGTATTCTCCATAATAAATAATAAATCCTTCTTTTCGTCATAAAATAAAGTAAAACTTCCATCAGTGGGGGTTTTCCTCCCACTGATGGTTAGCCCGCCCAATCGGGCGCATGCCTGCAGTTATCCCCCACCTATCTTCTTTAGAAAAGCGGAAGCGGCTCGTTCAGAATGTGAGGAGGGATCTTACTGCCCACGAATAGCGGGATAAAACTTCACTTAGAGCAAAATGAAAGTAAATTTATAAGAAACAAAAAATTTTATAATTCCATAAAAGATTTACGATTTTTTAATAAAATAAAAAGTTGTCCTTCTAATACAATAAGAATACTAGTATATGTGAAGGAGTGACAACATGTTTATCTTTCTTACGTATATCCCTTTTCTCATTTCTATAACTCTTTCTTCCGTTTTTTCTCCTCCAGAATCCCCTGAAATACCTGTACAAATAATTGGATTAAACGATTTACATGGACAAATCAACACAACTACGCCGCTGCACAGACAGCCCACCGGCCGCGCTGACTACATAGCCTCCTATATCAACTCCTATAAAAAACAATTTCCACACACCTTGCTTGTTCATACTGGTGATATGATTGGCGGAAGCCCCCCCATTTCGGCTCTTTTTCAAGATGAGCCAACAATAGAATTTTTAAATATGCTACAATTTGACGTTGGAACAATTGGTAATCATGAGTTTGATGAAGGTGCAGAAGAGCTAAAACGACTAATTGATGGTGGCTTTCATCCAAAAACCGGTATGTTTCCAGGTAGTTCTTTCCCTTATGTTTGTGCAAATGCACTAAATGCTAACACAAATAAGCCTCTATTTCCACCATATGCAATTAAGTGGATTGATGGTATTCCTATTGCTTTTATTGGCGTCGTTACAAAAGAGACACCATTTCTTACGATGCACAATGATATGTCGGCAGTCACTTTTATAGATGAAGCTACTGCTGTTCAAACATACGTACGAGAATTACAGCAAAAAGGCATCCATGCTATTATCGTTCTTGCTCATCTAGATGGTAAGACAACAGACGGAATTACCTACGGGCCACTTGCTGATTTAGCTAGTAAGCTTGATGATGATGTAGATATACTATTTGGTGGACACAATCATTCTTATATGAATGGATATGTGAATGGAAAATTACTTGTTGAAGCGTATTCTTATGGAAGAGCTTTTGCAAATGTGCAACTCACAATTAATCGTAAAACGAAAGATATTACAAGAAAAACGGCAAAGATTATTCCTACTCATCATGATCAAATGCAACCTAATCCAATCATCCAAACATGGCTCCAAAGCTATCAAACAAAAATAGCCCCACTAACCGAGCAAGTACTTGGAAAAAGTGTACACGAGCTGACGCGAGATCAAAATAAAGATGGAGAAGCAAATCTTGGTGCCCTTCTTGCTACATCCCAGCGTCAAGCCATGCAAGCTGACATTGCATTTGTCAATCCGGGGAGTATTCGCCATGATTTACCAGCCGGTTTCATTACATGGGAACATACATTTCTCATCCAACCTTTTGAAAATAAACTCATTAAAATGGATTTAACTGGTAAAGAAATTCAAAGCGCACTGCATGAACAATGGAATGATGAAATACGTATGTTACAAGTATCTGGAATTCGTTACACATGGGGAAAAAGTGGGATAGAATCAATTACACTAGAAAATGGTGAGCCACTCCAAGATCATACAACATACTCCGTCGTAGTAAATTCTTTCCTAGCAAATGGAGGAGATAAGTTTACTATATTTCAAAAAGGGCGAAATCGTGTTGAAGGCCCGACAGATCAAGAAGCATTCGCAAATTTTATCCGTTCTACTCCATCCTTGGAAAATATTCGAGGGAATCATATTCAAAAAATATAGTGAATACTTACAAAATAAAAAAGGCTTCTTTACAGCCTTTTTTATTCTGTAAGCTGATGACGAAACGCATAAATAACTGCTTGTGTTCGATCACTTACATGTAATTTATTTAAAATATTACTTACATGTGTCTTCACTGTTTTTAAAGCAATAAATAGTTCATCAGCAATTTCTTGATTACTCTTTCCCTCGGCAATCAATAATAAAATTTCAAACTCTCGTTCTGTTAGCTCTTCATGCAACGGCTGTTCCTTCTTTTGACGCATACGCGACATCATTTTCCCAGTAACTTTCGGTTCAAGCACTGTTTCCCCGTCGTATGTTGCTCGAACTGCATCTGCTATATCACTTGCTCTAGATGTTTTTAACAAATAACTTGTTGCACCAGCTTCAATAACCGGATATAACTTTTCGTCGTCTAAGAAACTTGTCACAACAACAATTTTTGCTTCTGGCCATTCTTGAGTAATCGCTCGCGTTGCCTCAACACCATCCATTTCATCCATGACAAGATCCATTAAAATAATATCTGGTTTTAGCAATAGTGCTAATTCTGAACCTTTTCTTCCATTTTCCGCTTCTCCTACAACTTCAATATCCGGCTGAGTCGATAAATACGCTGATACACCCATACGAACCATTTCATGGTCGTCAACAAGCAATACTTTAATCATCTTGTTCCCCCCCTCTTTCTATAAGAATTGGCACTTTCACCTCAATTTGCGTTCCTTTATTCGGAAAACTTAATACCTTTAAAGTTCCACCAATTTCATGAACGCGCTCTTGCATAGAGCGAAGACCGTATGAACCTACTTTGTTCACACCTACTTCAAAACCTACGCCATCATCAATAATTTTTAAAATTGCATATTCATCAATTTGGCGCAATCTCACTTCTGTTTTCTTCGCTTTTGCATGTCGTAAAGTGTTGGACAGTGCTTCTTGTATAATACGGAATAAGTGATCTTCTACACCTTTTTTCAATTGAATTGGCTCAATCAACCACTCAATCTTCATATGTTGTTTTCTTGAAAGCTCTGTTAATAATTCTTCAATGCCTTCTGTTAACTTTTTACCTTCTAATTGGACAGGACGTAAATGAAGAAGCAGCGCTCTCATTTCTGATTGAGCGTTTACAACCATATTTTCAACAAGTTTTAATTGTTTTTGCGTACCCTCTGATATATGAGCAGTTTGCTCATTAATTGCTGACATCATCATCGACATCGCAAAGAGCTGTTGACTGACAGAATCATGAAGCTCCCTAGCTAAACGATGCCGCTCCTCTGAAATGGCCTGTTGTCTCATCTCTTCATTCCAATGCGCTCGTTCATTCGTTACTTTTTGAAATAATCCTGCTTGCTCTTCTAAACGTCTAGCAAGTGAAATTACCTTCCGTTCTACTTCATGAAACTCATCTTCTGCTGTAAAGGAAGCATCTCTCGGAAAATTCCCTCTTTCTACTTCAAATAAAAAAGTCGTTAGCTCTTGAATACGCTGCTGCATATAATAACCAATTGCATATCCAACAATTCCACCAATGAGAAGACTCGTACCGATAATAAACAAACTAACGGGAACAGAAGCAATAGATTCTTTCCATAATAAATCATACACATTTTGCTGGCTTTTCCATACATAAACAATAGTACAAATAAGTGCAATACTCATAGAGGATAATATCGAGTAACGAATATACATCCATGAAATGTTCTTCTGTTTTTTCATTATACTTTCCTCACTTCCGTATCGCCTACGATAAGCGAAGAAATAATTTTAATACGGCGAGGAGCTTCTTTATACTGTTCCGTTCTAAACTTCACATTACGATTAAAGCCTGTTTCTTCATGCGACGGGAGCAAAATTCTCCCAACAATAACTGAATGATTTAAAGATAGTTCAATGTCGTATGGAACATACAAACGAATATTACCAATCACACCGCGAATGACAATGACAGTTTCACCTTCTGGAATTATAGCTGTTGTTAAATCAATTTCAACATCACCAATTCCATATTGAATATTAACATCTTCTAACTCATAAATATGATCCATTATTCGTACGTTACCAACCATTATATTTTTTATATACGGTTCTGTTCGATAGATTGGTTTTTCTTCATTTATATATTCTTTTTCCTTAATTTCGACCTGTACCGTTTTTGTCTTTTGCTGACTTTGTATCAGTTGGTAACCAATGAAGGCTAAACAAGCAAATAAAACGAGCACGAATGCTGCTGATGAAAATAGGAAAAATAAGAAAACAAGTCCCCCAACAAATAAACACACATTCCCTCTCACATATCGATTCTTGTTTCGATAATGCCGTCCAAACATAATCATAATAAATGCAAAAATAAGAGCACCAGGTTCAAAATGCCCAAGAATCATATCAAGAAAAAGACCGAATCCAAATATGACGAGGAGCATCCCTAATAATTGTGTTTTTGAAAATTGTTTCTTCATTGCAGCTCCCCCTTCTTTATTATATACATAGAAGAAAAAGGTATTGTATTCCAACACCTTTTCTTCTATCACTATATCATAAGCTCGTTTTATAATATACTACAATTATTGTACTGATTCTTTCGTTAAAGATACTTCTTTTTTCTCCTTCATTTCGCGCTCAAGCTTTGCAATTTTCATATCAAATGTGTCACGCTCATGATCTTCATGAATACGAAGCTCTAAATCACGAATGTGATTTTCAATTTCTTCAAAGCGTAAAAATGGGTTATTCTCATCCATTTTATGAAGAGCCGTATTCATACGACGGTTCGCATGTGCCATATTTTCACGTGCCATTAATTCCATACGTTTCGCATTCATTTCTTTTAGTTTATTTTTCATTTCAGATAGACGACGTTCTAGCTCATCTATTTGTTCTACAACTCCCGCATACATTTTTTCTAATCGAGCTACTTGCCCTTCGTAGTACGCAACTTCTTCTAATGCACGATCATGTAGTTGCATTTCTCCTGCTTCCTTTGCAATTACAGCTTGCTTGGATCTCTTATTTACGAAATAACGCGCCTGCTCAAGCTCACGAGCAAAGTTAGATTTTAATGTTTTGTGACGCTCAATTAATTTTTCAATTTTTGTTATCTCACGCTCACCATTACGTAAATATTGATTTAACATCGCCATTGGATTTTTTCTTTCTTTCTCGTCTAACACATTATGAAAATCTGCAAGTATTGCATCGCGTACACGTCCGAATAATGATTGTTTCATTTTTAATCTTCCTCTCTTCTACTCTATTATTTTTTTTATTTAATATTAATTATTTTTCATTAATTTGTTCCACTCATCTTCAAAATTGCTATACGACTTTGAGCTGTCTGAAGCAACATCTACTACATCTTTCTCTTTTTTCCATTCACGGTATCCATAATATAGAACGACTAATGCCGCAATACCGATTAATGCTGGAGAATGGGACAGGGCAATTGACAAGCCAATTAAACCGACAATCCCCCAAGCTAGTTTTCCAAAAAATGATTGTGCTCGCACAAATGATTTATAGCTCCAATACACAATCCCTGCTCCAATTGCTAACCCTACAATACCAGCAAGACTTCCAAGAGCAATTAAAGCTAAAATACCGGCTGCCATAAACGCTAAAAATTGTTTCATCTTGTGCTTGCCTCCCTTCGTTTTGATACTCTTATCTTACCTATCTTTTCATTTTTCTATAACGAGCTTAAGAACCGTTTTTCTCTCAGACTTAAGTCCTATTTATTATCAGACCTATATAAATACAAGATAAAAAACAAGCATAAAAGCCACTTTCCTTTTAGGGGGACGAGAGCATCTGGCCGTGCATAGAAGCGGTCAAGGCCTTTCCCTGCCACATGCAAGGTTTCAAACAAAAGAAGAAAAAGAGTACGGACCATGCTGTATTGTGCATAACAGCGACTTATATTTTTAAAAATAAAAATGGAATTCTATCGTTGTGATATCCAAAACAAAAGAGGATGCCTTTTATAAGACATCCTCTTTTATTCATTATGCTGTTTTTTGATATTCCTTTTTCTCCGCTGCAGGCGAAAGACGCGGGAAATTAATAATAATTGAGATAATACCGCAAACCGCAACTAGCATTGGATAAAATGAGTACGGTAATAATTCAATTGGTGAAAGTGAAGCAAATCCTGCCGCCGTTAACATTTGTGCACCATATGGGATTAATCCTTGCACACTACAAGAGAATAGATCTAACAAGCTCGCAGATTTTTTCGGATCGATATTATATTGATCTGCAACATTCTTTGCTAGTGGACCTGTGAAAATAATAGAAATCGTATTATTTGCTGTGCACATATTTGTCATACTTACAAGACCCGCAATTCCAAATTCTGCACCTTTTTTCGAACGAATATTACGTGTTAGCACATTCATTAAATAATGAATACCGCCGTTATATTGAATAATTTCGACCATTCCACCGATTAAGATCGCTAATAATACAAGCTCCATCATACCATTAATTCCTACTGTAACGCTTTTAAAGAAACTTGCGAGTGTATAGCTTCCATCCAACATTCCGATAATACCAGCTAACACCGTTCCTCCCGTTAATACAACTAATACGTTACATCCAAGCAGCGCTGTAATTAACACTCCTGCATACGGTAAAATTTTCACCCAATTAAACGCATGTGCCGTCATATTTGAATGAGTGCCTAACGTCAGAACGACTAGCAGCACACTCGTAACAATAGCAGCCGGTAATACAATTAAGAAATTTGTTTTAAATTTATCTTTCATTTCCGTTCCTTGTGTACGTACAGCGGCAATTGTCGTATCTGAAATAAAAGATAAGTTGTCGCCAAACATCGCACCGCCAACAACTGTCGCCATAGCAAGCGCCATAGAAATATCAGTTTCTCCGCTAATTCCTACTGCAATTGGAGCCAATGCTGCAATCGTACCCATTGATGTTCCCATTGCTAATGAAATAAAAGCACCGATAACAAATAAACCAACAACTAAAAATCCTTGCGGCAAAATAGAAAGAGCTAAGTTTACAGTTGCTTCAACACCGCCCATTCCTTTTGCCGTTTCAGAAAACGCACCTGCTAATACAAAGATTAATACCATAATCATGATATCTGGATTGCCAGCCCCTTTAGCAAAACGTTCAACCTTTGTCGTAAAGTTTTCTTTCCTGTTCATTACTAATGCAGCAGCAACTGCAATTAAAATAGCAACCAGAATTGGTAACTTATAAAAATCCCCTGTAATTACACCAGAGCCAATAAATAATGCTAAAAATATGCCAAGTGGTAATAATGCCCATGCATTTCCTTTTGTTTGTTCCAAAGTTATATCCTCTCCTATTTCTAAACCTATCCTTCACAAGAGCGAAAAAGACCTCTTCTGAAGAGAAGAGGTCTTATATATCATATAAGAAACACTCTTCTCATCTATCAAGCATATCGCTTGCTGGATTTGGCACAGCACTCTATTATGAGTCCGCTGCCGAGGCATCTTAGGGCCAGTCCCTCCGCCTCTCTTGATAAGAAGGTTTCATATTATATTTTGTATGAATTAATCTTTTTTTACTTTACTTGTTACAGGAGAAAATGTCAAACATTATTTCTATCAAAATAGTTGGTATTTTTTTGATATTACATAAATACAAATTAAAACAGCGCCATAAAAACCCTCTTTCTTTTTAGGCGGGCGAGAGCATCTGGCTATGCATAGAAGCAGTCAGACCATTTTCCTACCACGCGTAAAACGAAAACAAAGAGAGTAATTTGTTCTGCCTAATAGCACAACTTATATGTTAAAAAATGAAAATGAATTTATATATCAAACACTATCTTTTATTTTTTGAATTTCTGCTTCTAAAATTGAAAACCATAAAAAATCTTCTTCTTCAATTTTTTTTATAATCCATTTTGCCGTATTCCAAGCTAAATCATACTCCTCTTTTAAAATATCTCCGTCCGTATATGCTTCTTCTAACTCATCTTCATCTAATACATACATTTCCCCGTTTGGTAACAACACAACATCTAAATATAAATCATCAAAATAAGGAAATCCTCTTCCATCAATTTTATACTCTTTTGCAACATCAATATAATATTGAACAAGCTCTTTGTTCTCGTTTAACATCGCTGTAATCACAAAATGTTTTTCACTTATAAAATACTGAATCCAAGTATAGCCATTATGCGCAATACAAATCTTTCGATTATTATACTGCTTATAACTAGGCTCCTTCACTTGCTTTATATGTAATATACCTAACATACCACCCTGTACATCTTTTACTGAATATGTTTTATCAATTAACCGTCTCCATGATGATCCATCTCCATATTTCCGTTTCATCCTCATTTCTCCCTTTTCCATATATAAATTCATTTTCATTTTTTTACATATAAGTCGCTGCTATGCATGGCCGGATGCTCTTGTCCATCTAAAAAGAAAGGTTTTTTATATGTATTTATATAGAAAAGGGCCTTCACGTTTACCGTGAAGGCCTTTCTATCATTTAAGCTACTTGCTTCTCTGAAATCTCTTTCAAATAAGCTTGTCCTTTTTCTGCGTCATATTGTCCTTCCCATTTAGACATAACAACTGCAGCTAATGAGTTACCTACTACGTTTACTGCTGTACGTGCCATATCTAAAATACGGTCAATACCAGCGATAAATGCTAAACCTTCAGACGGAATACCTACTGTATGAAGCGTTGCTAATAATACAACGAACGATACGCCCGGTACACCGGCAATCCCTTTTGAAGTAACCATTAATACAAGAAGTAATGTAACTTGTTGTGAAATAGATAAATCAATACCATACATTTGCGCTAAGAAAATCGCTGCAATTGCTTGATATAATGTTGAACCATCTAAGTTAAATGAATAACCTGTCGGGATAACGAAAGATGTAATTGCTTTCGGGCAACCGAAACGTTCCATCTTTTCCATAATCTTTGGTAGAACCGTCTCTGAGCTTGCTGTAGAATATGCTAAAATAAGCTCGTCTTTTAAAATCTTAAAGAATTGGAAAATATTAATTCCAAATAGCTTTGCCGTTAGACCTAATACAACAACAACGAAGAAAATCATTGATCCATAAACAACAATAACTAATTTACCTAATGGAACTAATGACGCTACACCAAACTTAGAAACCGTTACGCCAATTAACGCAAACACACCAAACGGTGCAAACTTCATAACTTGGTTTGTTACGTAAAACATTGCATCGGCTACACCTTGGAAGAAATTCAGAACTGGTTTTCCTCTTTCTCCAATTGCCGCTACACCTAAACCAAATAATACAGAGAAGAAAATAATTGCAAGCATATCTCCATCTGCTAACGACTTCATAATGTTCGTTGGAACGATATTTACGAACGTATCTGCAAATGAATGACTTTGTACTTGCTCTGTCGTAGCTGTGTACTTAGAAATATCCGATTTTTGTAAATCTGCCATATTCACGCCTTTTCCCGGCTGGAATACGTTTGCCACTAATAAACCAACAACAATCGCAATCGTTGTAATAATTTCAAAATAAATAATTGTTTTTCCGCCTAAACGTCCAAGCTTTTTCACATCGCCAACGCCGGCAACACCAACAACAATACTTGCTACTACGATTGGTACAACAATCATTTTAATTAAACGAATAAAAATATCACCAATCGGTTGTAGATACTTTGCAACCTCTGGATTGCCATAAAAGATCGCGCCTACCAGAATACCAAGAGCAAGACCTATTAAAATTTGCCACGCAAGTCCAATTCTTTTCATACTTGCTGCAACCCCCTTCTTAGATGTTCTTAATTTTCATATTCTATTTTTCTATAAAATACAAAAATAGAAGTATTAAATATTGTTCGACTATTCAATACTTTCTTCCCCTCTTAAAATGATAAGGCAAAAATAAAAATCTGACAACTAAATAACTTTGCCAATGTGCAAATATTTTTCTTGACAAAAATAAAACCAATGTAAGAAAACCTAACATGAGAACGATTCCTTCCGCTTGTTTCTTGCTATACATCAGTTACTATCTGAACAAATTTTTATAGTAGAAATGAGCAATTAAGACGTAAAATTCTTCTAGTTTCCGACATTTAATAACAATTATTTAAATATTTTTTTACATTATCATTACAACAATAGACATTTTTCGCTTTTCTATGATTATATAGAAACATAGGGAAGGAGTTAGGCAGATGAACAAAAAAATAACAGCGTTTAGTTTATTGACAGCCGGCACTATTTTCGTTTCTCCTGTGCTTTCAACAGCGTATGCGGAGACGAGTCAAGATAAATTATCTAATATTCAATCACAACTAGACGGTAAGCAACAAGAATTACATATGAAATCAGAAGAAAAACAACAATTAGAAAAAGAAATACAAGAATTGCAGAAAAAAATCGATGAATTAACTGCTTCTATTAATAAAAATGAGGCAGATTTAAAAGCAACAAAAGCGGAAATTGAAAAAACACAAAACAGTATCGCAGAGAAAAAAAAGCATATTGAAGAACTGCAAAAGAAAATCGATACACGCCAAGAATTAATTAAGCAGAGATTACAATCTATGCAAGAAAAACCTCGTACAAATTTAATTACAGAAGTATTAATCAATACGAACAATATCGCCGAACTATTAGAAAATGTGTATTCTATCAGTTTAATTTTAAACAATGATACAGATATCGTAAAACAACAAACATACGATCAAGATACCATTAAAAAAGAAAAAGAAGCAATTGAGAAAAAAGAACAACAACTGAAAGAAGCTGAGCAAACATTACAGAAACAACAGCAAGAACTACAAGCAAACCAACAGCAACAACAAACTTTGATTGCTGATTTGCACGCAAAGGCTTCAAAAATAGATTCTGAGATGGAAAGTTTAGAAGAAGCTAAGACTATTCTAGAAAATCAACGTCAAGCTGTCCAAAACGCAATTGAAGAGGAAAAACGTGCAGCAGAAACGAAAAAAGCTGAAGAACAAAAACAATCTCAGCAATCCGCTCCTTTAGCGCCAATTCTTCCTGCATTTCAAGTGAAAAATACTGGCGGTTTTATTAAACCAGCAGCTGGTGACCCTACTTCTGGATTTAATGATCCAAGTCGTAGTCGCCATAAAGGCCTTGATATTGCATCACCCGGAACCGTACCAATTATCGCTGCAGCCGATGGAGTTGTTATTCGCTCCGATTTCTCTACTAGCTATGGAAATGTTGTATACTTATCGCACCGTATGAACGGTCAAACATATACAACTGTTTATGCTCATATGAGTAGCCGCTCTGTTTCAGTTGGACAAAAAGTAACACAAGGCCAGCAACTCGGTTTTATGGGAAATACCGGAGATTCACAAGGACAACACTTGCACTTCGAACTACATATCGGGGAATGGAATCAAAGTAAATCAAATGCTGTAGATCCAGCTCCTTATATTAAATAAAAAAACTCGGCAATTGCCGAGTTTTTTATTTATGTAAAACAAGTGAGCCTCATCTTTCATATTATTTTGCGATTTTTAACACCTTCTAGGCATTACACATACAATAATATAAAAGTTTTTTGAGGAGGTCTACACATGAATCAAGAATCACAAGCAGTTGTAGAATTACAAGAAGCCAAAGAGACATTTATAGGCCGAATATTTTCAGTAGTTGGATCCGGTATCTTTTTTATTGGTTCCTTCATCGCAGCCGTTGTAGCTTTTAAAACATATACTCGTCTATTACAAACTTCTACATCATAATAAAAAACGGAGAATATTCTCCGTTTTTTATCAACTAAAATACACCAATAACATTTAAAAATACAAGAATAACTGTAATCGGAATGATATAACGAAGCAAGAAAAACCATATATTAAACAGCGTTTTTCCTCTTGTTCCTGTAACTTCTAATTCTTGCATTAACAACTCTTTCTTCATTTTATTTGGTACAAAGAGCGAAATGGCTAATACACCAAGCGGAAGTAATACGTTACTCACCATAAAGTCCACTAAATCAAAAAATGTCTTTCCGAATAATTTCACATCACTCATAACTCCAAATGATAATGCTGCTGGAATTCCAACTACGAAAATAAGCAGTCCAATTAAGAGCGATGCCGATGGACGCTTCTTTTCATCCTCTTTCGCTACGGAAGCAACTACAATTTCGAGCATAGAAATTGCCGATGTAATCGTTGCAAAGAAAAACAGAATTAAGAATAAAATAAAGAAAAAATGCCCGAAAGGAATTTCTCCAAATACAGCCGGAAGAACGATGAATAATAATCCTGGTCCTTCTGTCGGACTAACACCTAACGCAAAAATCGCCGGGAAAATCGCTAGCCCCGCAAGTACAGTAACAAAGACTGTTAAGCTTGTAATTGACGTTGCTGATTTTGCTAAATGTTCTTCTTTTTTCAAATAAGAACTATATGTGACCATAACCGAAGCTCCAACCGTAAGTGAAAAGAACGATTGTCCCATCGCATATAAAATTGTTTTTGCTGTTAATTTTGAGAAATCTGGTTTTAAGAAAAATTCCACACCTTTCCACGCCCCGTCCAATGTAAGAGAACGAACAATGATTGCAAGAAACAGAACAAATAAAAGCGGCATCATATACTTACTTGCTTTTTCAATTCCTTTTTCTACACCTTTACTTACTATAAAAATTGTACAAAGCATAAAAATAAATTGTGCTCCAATTGCACTTATTGGATTTGCGATTGTTTCTCCAAATAATTTTGCGTAATCAGCGGCATTCTCCCATAATCCACCTGTTACGCTATAAAATAAATAAAGTAAAATCCAACCTCCAACAACACTATAAAATGATAAAACACTAAAACATGTCACAACCCCCATGCGACCAATCCATGGATATAATTTATTATTTGGTACTAATACTTTATACGCTGTCACCGCTTCTTTTTGCGTACTGCGACCGATCACAAATTCCGCCACTAAAAGCGGCATCCCAATAAATATTGTCATGAATAAAAAGACAAGAAAAAAAGCTCCTCCTCCACTATTCCCGGCAACGTATGGAAATTTCCAAATCGCCCCAAGTCCTACTGCTGCCCCGGCTGCTGCGAGTACAAAACCAATTTTCGACGTCCATTGCTGTGTTTCTTTCATGTTCATTTCTCCTTATCTGAATATTTATACTTTTCTTAATTATACACTTTCAGTTCATACTCGCCCACCTCCTTCAGGAAATAAAAAAGTCCCCTACACGCTATTATGCATGTAGAGGACGATATGTATAATATAATACCGTGGTACCACCTCAATTGGATAAACTATCCCACTTTTCAGGTACAGGAAAACTTCCGATACCTTATCCTTGTAACGGCGGAACCCGGGTTGCCTACTATCCGTTCAACATACCTCTCGCAAGCCCATTCTGTATATTTTATCGTACCGGGCTCACACCTTTTCCCAGCTCTCTGAACGTCTCAAATATACGTACTCTTCTTGCTCATCGATTTCATGTATTGAAGTTAATTGTGATTATAGAGGAGATTATTTCATTTGTAAAGAATAAATTAATTTACAGCTCTTCTCCCTTTTTAGTAACTCTTTATTTTATTAAAGAGAGGAAAACATCACAAACTATCAAAATACTAGCTTTTTTATCTATATATACATTTTAATTTTTCGACATATAAGTTGCCGCTGTGCAGAATACAACATGACCCCTACTTGCTTTTTCCTTTTGTTTTAAACCTTGCATGTAGCAGAAAAAGGCCCTGACCGCTTCTATACATGGCCAGATGCTCTCGCCCACCTAAAAAGAAAGAGGATTTTTATGTCGATTTTTTTATTTGTATTTATATAAAGAATACAGAAGTGTTTCTCGCTCTTCTATATCGTGTACATAGGTAGACTTAAGCACTTCCTGTAATACAATATTTTGTTTCTTCTTATCTAGTTGTAACTGCTTCACTTTTATACGTACTTCATATAAAAAATCAAGGTATTCCTTATAACGATCATCATATTTCCCTGCTATTTTATCACGAATTTTTTTCGCAAGTTTTGGGCTTGCTCCTTCAGTAGATACAGCAATGTTCAATTTGCCCCGATGAATAGCTGCTGGAAAATGAACATTACCACATTCCGGATTTGTAATTACATTTACTAATTGATTTGACGCTGCATCATCTGCAATTCTCTCATTTAACAACGGATCGTCCGTTGCTGCCACAACTAAAAAAGCCCCGATAAGATCGCTTGTTTCATATTCTTTTTGAAACCACCGAATTTTATGTTCTTCTACAAGCTGAATTAAACTTTTATCCAATTTTCTACTAATGACAATAATATTAGCTTCTTGTTGTAATAAAGGAGCTATCTTAAATGCCGCGACTCGTCCGCCACCAATGAAAACAACAAGTTTATTCTTTATTCGCACCGTTAATGGATACATATACATTCTCCCTTATCATTTCTTCTGTATGCTTAATGAGCATATCCTGAAACGCCTGATTTTTGCTTACATACGGACATAATACAATTTGAGAATGGTTATATTTCCGGACTGTTTTTTCAATTCTTTTCATTAACAATCCTGTGAATAAAAGATATGGAAGGATAACAATCGGAGCATTCGTTGTTTGAACAAGCTCATGCAGCTTCTCTTCAAATCGCGGCTTAGCTGCTGCTAAATAACATACTTCGACATGCTCTACTTCATCTGCCGTTTCAAACAATGACGCAATGGCCCTAACATCTCTTAACGTTCCCTCATCACTGCTCCCTCTTGCTACAAGTAAAAGAGTAACTCGTTTTCCAATGGATTTCATTCCGCTGCCATCTAAAATTGCAGTAACAAGTTTACGAGAAACACCAAATGGATTTCCATATGAAAAAGACACATAAGGATATTGATTTTGCAGTCGTCCTAACTCTTTAGGAATATCTATTTTCACATGAACTGCCGCTAATAAAAAGACAGGGACAATCACGATTTGATTTGCCCCTTTTTGTACACAAGCTGCAACTCCCTCAGCAATAGAAGGAGATGCTAATTCTAAAAAGCATAATTCCTGAATAGGAGCTGATATACGTTCCATACATGATGTAACAAAAGCAATCGCTTCTTCACACGCTTTCTGCATTCGACTGCCATGACAAATATAGAGTACCGCTTTCATGTTAAAGCACTCCGCTAAATAGGGATGAATGTTCAAGCGTTTGTTCAAACCAATGAATTTTCTCGCGAAAGCGTACAACCTCCCCAATTATAATCATACTCGGATTTTGGATTTGCTCATCCTCTGCTACAGATACGATACTTCCTAATGTTCCTGTAATTGTACGCTGAGATACTGTTGTCCCCCACTCTATCATCGCCACTGGCGTATGTTCACTTTTCCCATATTTCAGAAGCTGTTCACATATATAAGGAAGATTACTTACCCCCATATAAACGGCAAGCGTGTCGACACCCTTCGCTAAGTTTTCCCACTTCACTTCCTCTTCTGCGCCTTCTTTCCGGTGCCCTGTTACAACTGCAAAACTTGTGCTAGCTTCGCGGTGTGTAACAGGAATCCCTGCATATGCAGAAGCTGCAATCCCAGCTGTAATACCTGGAACAACCTCAAACGGAATGTTATGTTTCACCAATGCCTCCGCTTCTTCGCCGCCTCTTCCAAATACGAAAGGATCTCCGCCTTTTAAACGCGTCACAATCTTTCCTTTCTTTGCATACTTCACTAAAAAAGCATGAATCGTTTCTTGCTTCATCGTATGGTAGTTCGGAAGTTTCCCGCAGTAAATTAAATCCGCTTCTGGCTTTGCATAAGAAAGCAGTTCTTTATTCACAAGACGATCATATAAAATGACATCTGCTTGCCTAATACATTTTACGCCCTTCACAGAAATTAATTCTGGATCACCAGGCCCTGCACCAACAATGTACACTTTCCCCATACTTTCTCCTCATTTCTTCTATAAAGTGAAACTTCCATCAGCAGAACCTTTTCTACTAATGGAAGTTGACAATTTTCCGTCTTACTTCCTGTTGGCATTGATTAGACCGTTTCCTACTCATGCAATACAAACGCTGCTCCCTTTCGAATTTTCTTTTTCTCATATAAAGAAATTTCTTTCACTTCCGGCAAAGGTAAAAAATATTTTTCAAGTTCTACTTCAACGAGACGAAATGCTTGCTCTTCACTTTGCGCAACAACGACTACAGAAACAACACCATTTTCCAAAACAGCTTCAAAACGATATAAATCCATATTGTTCTCCCCCTACGATGCAATCACTTCTTCTAAAATCGTATCTAATACTGCTTGTAAATCCGTTATTCCAATACGACTAACAAATTCATAAAACGTTTCACTAGGGAGCTTATTCTCCTTAAAATATGTTAAAAATGCAGTAAGAACATGTGGCAAGTCTTCACCATCTATTTTCCCTTTTAGCTTTTCATTGTAAGCACCTCCGCCTAATAGCGTCCCGCCTACATAAATTTCAAACGCTTCAACCATCCCCTTTTCTTTCGTTTTCATTTTGATACCTTGCAAGCCGATATCAGCAATTTGTCGTTGGCCGCAAGAATTTGGACAACCGACCATATGAATACGAATTGGTACATCTAATACAAGCTTTGTATCTAAATAATCTGCAATATTACGTAATCTTTCTTTCGTCTCTACTAATGCTAAATTGCAATATTCAATTCCTGTACAAGAAACTGCATAACCGATAAATGACTTTGGCTTTGCAGAGATTACTTCCCATAATGGTTCTTGCAATAGTGCATCAATATTTTCTTGAGGCACATTCGGAATAATAAAGTTTTGTGAATTACACGTACGAATTTCACCATTTCCATACTGTTTTGCAATTCTAGCAATCTCATACATTTCTTCTGCATGTAGACGACCGACGGGTACATTGAAACCAATATAATATTGATTATCTTGCTTTTGCTTATGAACACCGTAAAAGTAACCAGCATTCCACCCCTTTAGAGCACTTTCTCCTCTCTCATATAAAGGTCCTGTATATTGTAATAACTGTTCTTTAAATTTTTCTGCTCCCCAATCTGCAACAAGAAATTTTAAGCGAGCAAAATGGCGCTTTTCACGATATCCAAAATCACGGAAAATCGTTGCAATAGCAATTGCTACCTCTTTCACTTGCTCTGGTAAAACAAATACATCTAATTCTTCCGCCAAATATGGACGCGCTGATAAACCGCCTCCCACTTTGACGTGAAAACCAATGACTGTCTCTCCATTAATTTCTTTCGTTGCAGGTGTAAATGCCACACAGTTAATCTCCGCATTTGCTGAATTGTACACATTTGAACTAATTGACATTTTAAATTTACGGGGTAGATTTGAAAATTCTTCATTGTGCTGAAAATATTCATATACCTCCCGCACAATTACTTGTGTATCAAACAATTCATTTTCATCAATTCCAGCGAGTGGATTGCCTGTAATATTACGTGTAATATCACCGCATGCCCCAGCTGTCGATAAACCTACTTTTTCTAATCGCTCGAAAATGTCTGGAATTTGCTCAATTTGTAGCCAATGAAACTGAATCGCTTGACGCGTTGTAATATCAAGTACATCACGGCCGTAATCTTCTGCAATAGAAGCGAGAGCCTCCACTTGTTCATTTGTTATAATTCCAGATGGGATATTCACACGCATCATAAAATATCCCGCTTCTTTTGGGCGCTGCAAATATAGTCCTGCCCACTTGAAAGAATCCCATTCTTCTTTCGGAATAGACGCAAATCCATGTTCAGCATAATACGGAATATCTTTAAAAATTTCTAAACCGTCTTTTTCTAATTTCTTTTTCTCTGTTGCATTTAATTTTTCATTGTTTGCCCACACTTTTTCATAACTCATCTGTTATCCTCCTTATATAAAGTGAAACTTTAATCAGTGGGGGGCTTTATCCCCCACCTATCTTCTTTAATCTTCTATTAATCTTGAGGTGGGGGTCTTACTGCCCTTTAATGCGGGATAAAGCTTCGTTTTTGCAAATAAGCAATAATTTGCTGTGCACATTCTTTGGTAGAATGGCGGTGTGTTTCCACAATAATCTCAGCTTGAATTGGCTCTTCATACGGAGAGTCGATTCCCGTAAATTGCTTAATCTCTCCGCTTCTTGCCTTTTTATACAACCCTTTTGGATCACGCTTTTCACATTCTTCAATCGGACACTTTACAAATACTTCAACAAACTCATCTTGTTCCACTATGTCACGTACTTGCTGACGATCTTCTCGAAATGGTGAAATAAATGCTGTTAGTACAATGCTCCCATTATCAACAAATAGTTTTGCCACTTCACCGATGCGCCGAATATTTTCTGTACGGTCCTCTTCGGAAAATCCTAAATCTTTATTTAGCCCATGACGAATATTATCTCCGTCTAATACATAATTACCGATATTCTTCTCAAATAATTTGCGAGCTACTGCATTGGCTACTGTGGACTTCCCAGAAGCTGATAAACCTGTAAACCATAGAACAAAACTATGATTCTTATTTTGTTTTCGGCGTTCTTCTTTTGAAACAGATGCTGCATGCCAAGTAATATTTGTTCCCATCTATTTTCTCCCCTTACTTTGTCACAACTTCTTTTTGCAAACCACGAATTAGGACCTCTACTACTTCTTTACGACTAAACGTACTTGGTGGTAGTTCTCCATTTCGTAAAAGTTCTCTTACCTTTGTGCCTGATAAAATGACATGCGCTTCTTTTCCATGTGGACATGTTTTTGTTGATGCCATCCCCTCACATTTCGCACAATAAAAACTATGTTCAAAAAAGAGAGGCGTAATCCCTAACTCTTCTACTGTAAAATCGTTGAAAATCTCCTGCGCTTCATACGTGCCATAATAATTTCCAACTCCAGCGTGATCACGACCAACAATAAAATGCGTACATCCAAAGTTTTTTCTGACAAGTGCGTGAAAAATTGCTTCACGCGGCCCTGCGTATCGCATTGCCGCTGGAAATACCGCTAAAAAGACACGGTTATTTGGATAGTAGTTTTCAAGAAGTACTTCGTAACTTTCCATGCGAACATCAGCTGGAATATCATCTGACTTCGTTTCACCAACGAGCGGATTTAAAAATAAGCCATCAACTATTTCAAGAGCTGCTTTTTGAATATATTCATGTGCCCGATGAACCGGATTTCTTGTCTGAAAGCCAACGATTGTTTTCCAGCCACGCCGTTGAAACTCTGCTCGCGTTTCACTTGGATCTAAATAATAAGCGGCAAATTTTTCTTTTTCAATTCGTTTCACAAGCGTAATTGGCCCTCCTACATATACATTAGGACGATCATATAATTTCTTAACACCCGGATGTTTGTCTTCTACCGTTTTATAGACAAGGAATGCCTCTTTTTCTTTGTTAGGCGTGTACATCTCTTCAACTTGAATCACACCATAAGTCACCCCATCTTTTACGAGCCTAACTTCTTCTCCTTCTTGTAATTCTTTCGCTTTTTCTTCTGTTATAGGCAATGTAATTGGAATACTCCATACCTCTCCATCTGTTAATCTCATTTCCTCCACTACTGACACATAGTCACTTTCCCCTAAAAAACCAGTAAGCGGGCTATATCCACCGGTAGCAATAAGTTCTAAATCACTTAATGCAATTGTGTCTAACTCAATTTCCTTTACAATATGTGCAGTTTCATATGTTGTATCAATTCGATTCACCAATGTTTTTGTTTCACTCATTCTCTTCTTCTCCCTTTTTATCAGCCTTTATTGATAATGAAGACCACATTCCGTTTTTGTCTTTCCAACCCACCGTCCATCTCTCAAATCGCCGCCTTCTTGCACCTGTACTGTGCATGTTTCACATCCGATGCTTGGATACCCAATATCATGAAGTGGATTGTATGGTAAATTATGCTTGTATACGTAACGCCACACTTCTTTCCAAGTCCAATGAATAAGTGGACAAATTTTAACAGATTGAAAACGATGATCTTGATTAACAAACTGCGTATTTTTTCGCGTTTCAGACTGCTCTCTTCTCAAACCAGATATCCATGCTTTCCTACCTGTTAGCACTTCTTCTAACGGCTTAATCTTTCTTAATTGACAACAAAGGTTTGGGTTATGTTCCCATAATTTATCGCCATGCTCTTTTGCCTGTTCTTCAAGTGTAAGTTTTGGTTGCTTTTCAATAATATTCAACTTAGGAAATCGTTCTCGTACTTTTTTAATTAAATCGTACGTTTCTTGAAAATGAACATTTGTATCTAAAAATACAACCTTTGCAGATGGATTTACTTGGTTAATTAAATGCAATAATACCATTCCTTCTATCCCAAAGCTGCATGCATACACAATATCCTGCCTATAATGTTCATAGGCCCAGCGCACCGCTGCTAAAGCACCTTTCGTTTCATCATCTTCTGAAAATGAAACAAAATGATCTTTCCATGTTTCATACGTTAACATCGCCCTACCTCCTTCATAAAGTGAAACTTTAATCAGTGGGGATTTTGTTCATCCCCCACTGATTATTAGTTGAACCAATCGGGCTTTTACGGGCAGTTTATCTCCCACCTAACTTCTTTGCTTTCGCTGAATTTTGAGGTGGGAGTATTACTGCCCACGAATAGCGGGATAAAACTCATACAAAAAGGCGGCCTTAATCTAATAAAAATAGATTAAAGCCGCCTCTAGTTTTTCTAGTCAGCATGCTTATTTCAAACGTACTTTTTCACTTTTTTCAAGCTGAATCACTTTACCATCTTGTACAACAATTGTAATTGAACCATATTTCATATCAGTAAGCATCGCTTGAATCTTACTTGCTACTTCTTCAAATTGTCCGCGTATCCCCACGAACAGCCCCCCTTTTTTTTCATAAAAAAAACCTTTCCCATTTCGAAAAGACTGTTCCGGTAACGTATCTACCTTATCTTCCAAAATGGATTCCATTTTGCTGGAAGTAGCACCTTACTTTTATAAAGTAGGTTGCCGGGCTTCTTTGGGCCAGTTCCCTCCGCCGCTCTTGATAAGAATGTAATTATATCCGTATTTTATCACAATTCTGAATTTTTTCAATCCTAGTTTTCCGATAAAATTTATATTTTTTAAAAGAAGAAGGAGTTATTCACCTAAAAACTCCTTCTTCAACTAAACAAGAACGTATTTATCCCGCTATTCGTGGGCAGTAAGATCCCCAGCCTCAAGATTGAGGGAGCCACTTCCGCTTTTCTAAAGAAGATAGGTGAGGGATCACTGCTGGCATGTGCAAGGTTGGGTAGGCTTTCCATCAGTGGGGGATGCCCCCCCACACTGATGGAAGTTTCACTTTACACAAATTCCTTTACACGTATGCGATCGTTCCCGATAATATTTTCATACGATTCCCTCTCAACAACAACATGAGATTTTCCATTTTCCGCAAACACAACTGCTGGTCGACGGATCCGATTGTAATTATTCGCCATCGAATAACCATATGCCCCTGTACAAGAGATAGCCAAGAGATCACAAGAAACAACTTTAGGGAGCGCTACATCCCAAATGAGCATATCCCCGCTTTCACAACACTTCCCTGCGATTGAAACAACCTCTTCGGCAGATTCATTCGCTCGGTTTGCTAGCAATGCTTCGTAACGAGCTCCGTAAAGTGCTGGTCGAAGGTTATCTGTCATTCCTCCATCAACTGATACATATTTACGAATGCCTGGAATATCTTTAATCGCTCCCACTGTGTACAAAGTTGTTCCTGCATCACCAACAATACTACGACCTGGTTCTACCCAAATTTCTGGAAGTGGATATCCACATGCTATAAACTGCTCGCGCACCGCATCTGTCACAGCTTGCACATATTCACCAAGAGCAAGCGGTGTATCTCCTTCCGTATAACGAATTCCAAAACCACCGCCTACATTTAATACAGAAGCTACGTAATCCATTTCTTTTCTCACTACTTCTAAAAATTTGTGAAGCACTTCAATTGCACGAACAAATCCTGCTGTCTCAAAAATTTGCGATCCAATATGAGAATGAATTCCCAGCACATGGTAATTTGATTTTTCTAATGCACGTTTCATTGCTTGTAATGCATGCCCCGTTGAAATACCAAAGCCAAACTTGGAATCATCTTGACCTGTTGTAATATATTCATGGGTATGCGCTTCTACTCCTGGAGTCACACGAAGCAGAACGCTTGCAACTTTCCCGTATTCTTCTGCCAAATCATGCAATACTTCTAGTTCCAAAAAATTGTCTACAACGAAACATCCGATGTTAGCTTCTAGTGCCATTCTCATCTCTTCTTCTGTTTTATTATTACCATGGAAATGGATACGATCAGCTGGAAATCCTGCTTGCAGCGCTGTATATAACTCTCCGCTAGACACAACATCAAGCGACATATTTTCTTCAGCAGCTAATCGGCACATTTCCATGCACAAGAACGCTTTGCTCGCATATGCTACTTGATAAGAGAACCCACTTTCTTTAAAAGCATGATGGAATGCACGACATTTCTCACGAATCGCTGCTTCATCATATACATAAAGAGGTGTTCCATATGTTTTTGCAAGTTCAGTAGCATCGCATCCTCCAATTTCTAAGTGCCCTTGCTCGTTAATGTGGCTTGTGCCGTGTAAATACATGTGAATTCCTCCCTTTTCTCTCAAAAACATCTATATATCCATTTTAATTTTTCGACAGCTTTGTCTAGCTCTGCCTCCTAGGCAAAAAGCGCCTCTATGTCAGAAGCTCCATCCCCCTCTTGTTCTGAGCGAGCCGCTTCCGCTTTTCTTTAAGATCCAGCGGCTAGAACAGTCGGTGGCTTCGCGTCTTCCGAATCTTGAGGTGGGGGTCTTACTGCCCACGAATAGCGGGATAAACAAAAAAACGCGCGGAACAATGTTCACACGCGTTTCTTATTAGAAGAATATACGATGAAAAAATAAACTTGTTGTTATTTTCTCAAATAAGAAACCGCATCAAACATCTCCAAATAGCTCTCCATAAGTCAAAAACTTATGACAGTACTACATTTATTTAATGCAGTCCCAATATATGAATAAAGTGGGTACTCATATATTTCGGCGATAATCCCTTTCAGACTATGATCATGAATACCACTTTATTTCCTATAGCTTACTTTTGATTATCGCGGCCTCTACCCTTGAGTGTAGATGAGGTAAGTCTATTTAATTTTCAATCATCTTTTTTATTGCTATTAACAATAGCAAATGAGTAATTTATTTGTCAAATACTTTTTTAAATTGGTTTACGACAATTTATTTTCGTATTATCTGGTAAGCGCTTTACACCTATATTCTTCACAGTCCATTCACCATCATCATTTTCAAAGGTAATTGTTACTTTTTCAAATGGTGGGAGTTTTTTCCCTCCTATTCCTGGCTCATATTTAATTATTTCAATAGAAGCACGGAACAAATATGTACCGCTGTACATTTTTTTCATGCTAACGATTGTCGGACATTCATATGGCTTTTGTTTTCCATAATACTTTTGAATCGCTTCATTTATTCTCGGAAATAGCACCGAATAAAGTGCATCTTCTAATAATAACGGTTCATGTTCAGCCAAAAAAGGAGCTGGATTTCCAAGTAAAATGAAGCAGCTCACTATAAAACAACATATTTTCTTCATAGTACTCCTCCACTTTTCTATCGATGACATTATTTTATCCAGCTTCCCTTTTTCTACCCAATTATGAGAAAAGCATCCACAAATTCACTATGTTTTTATATAATAGTACACATAGTAAAAAAACATAGAGATATGTAACCGGTTATATACAGAAACGAACGGTTACTTGTAGGTAGTAGGAGGAACCCAATATGATGCAACACTTGTTTCCAAAAGTACGATTCGCTCTCATAGCAGTCGTCCTATTATGGATCAAAACATATATTGTATACAAATTAGCTTTTGATATGAAGATCAATAACGCTTTCGAACAAATCATGTTGTTCTTTAATCCGTTAGCTTCATTATTATTATTTTTCGGTTTCGCTTTATTAGCAACAAAACATCGAAATCGTATCATTATAAGTATTAGTATGGTGTTATCATTTATTTTATTTGGCAACGCCATGTTTTATGGATTTTACAATGACTTTGTAACATTCCCGGTATTATTTCAAACAAATAACATGGCTGATTTAGGAACGAGTATAAAAGAACTATTTACATATAAAACACTTCTTTTATTTGCAGATACCATTATTTTAGCCATATTATCTCGGAAATTCCCTAGTTTTTGTGACACAACTCCTCTATCGAGAAAAGAAAAACAAACCTTTTTTAGTGGTGTAACAGCAGCATTAGCCTTGCAAATGGTTATCTCAGTTATTTATAAACCACAACTCTTTTCACATTCATTTGATCGCCAAACAGTTGTGAAAAATCTTGGCTTATATACATATCATATTTATGATATTGCGCTGCAATCGAAATCCTCGGCCCAGCGTGCCTTCGCAAGTGGTGATAGCTTTTCTGAAATTGATAACTATGTGAAAACAAAAGATAGACAAGCAAATAAAGATTTATTTGGCGTAGCAAAAGGAAAAAATGTTATTTTAATCTCAATGGAATCTACGCAAAGTTTTGTCATCAATCAAAAAATAAATGGAAAAGAAATTACACCATTTTTAAATGACTTCATTAAAGAAAGCTATTATTTCAATAACTTTTATCATCAAACAGGGCAAGGGAAAACATCAGACGCCGAATTTATTATCGAGAATTCTTTATATCCGCTTGATCGCGGCTCTGTTTTCTTTACACATGCTAATAATGAATATACAGCTACACCAGAACAACTCAAAAAACATGGATATTACTCTGCTGTATTTCATTCAAATGATAAAACATTTTGGAATCGCAATTTGGTGTATCCTGCACTCGGATATGATCGCTATTTCAATTTGCAAGACTATACAAATGCAGAACAAATGTCTGTTGGTTGGGGATTAAAAGATAAAGAATTTTTCGAACAATCTATTCCAAAATTAAAATCCTTACCACAACCGTTCTATACGAAATTCATTACATTAACAAACCATTTTCCATTTTTGCTGCAACCGGAAGATCAATTCGTTAATGAATTTAATTCAGAAAGCGGCGTTGTAAATCGTTATTTTCCAACTGTACGTTATACAGATGAAGCAATAAAATATTTTATTGAACAATTAAAAAAAGAAGGATTATACGATAATTCGATTATCATTATTTACGGAGATCATTATGGTATTTCTGAAAACCATAATGCAGCTATGGCCCAATTTTTAGGAAAAGAGACACTTACTCCTTTTGATACGATGCAGCTACAAAGAGTACCGCTCATCATTCACATTCCTGGTCAAAAAGGACAAGTCATTTCAAAAGTTTCTGGACAAATTGATGTGAAACCAACACTTCTACATTTACTCGGTATAAAAACAAACCATTCTATTGAATTTGGTACAGATTTATTTGAAACAAATGATGAACCACTTATGGTTATGCGTGACGGAAGCTTCGTAACAAATGATTATCTGTATACAAAAAATGTATGCTACAACAAAAAAACTGGTGAACCGACTGATATTACTATGTGTCAACCATATATCGAAAAGGCAAAAACAGAGTTAAATTACTCTGATAAACTCATTTACGGTGATTTATTACGATTTGATTCACATAATCGATATAAGACTGGTACGATGATAACGAAATTTGAATAAGAAAATAACCTTCGAACGATAACGATTCGAGGGTTATTTTCTATATACATATAAATCCAAATAAAAAACAACATACATATAATACGATAGCTTTGAATGAAACAAATTAAAAAGCAATTACAGTTATTACTTTCAGACTTACAACAAATAAAAAATACGCTGAAATCTTTCTCAAAACGAAGAATTTTTTCGACGATTATAGGAAATTTATGTTATGATAAAAAAGATAAACTTTCATAAACTAATCAAGAATCTATAATAGAAAGCAAGGGATCAGATTTTGTACAGAGCAGCCATTCCAAACCTATTTACGCTCGGAAATTTATATAGTGGATTTCTATCCATCGGCTATGCTTCATTAGGATACTACAAATCAGCGGCAATTTTAGTTTTAATCGGAATGATGCTAGATAGCCTTGATGGAAGGATTGCACGCCTACTTCGCGTCGATTCACAGCTCGGAAAAGAACTTGATTCATTAGCAGACGTTGTTACATTTGGTGCTGCACCCGCTGTATTGATGTATTACACATCCTTCTCTAATTACGGTATTATCGGATTATACATAGCAGGACTCTTCCCTCTATTTGGAGCATACAGATTAGCTCGCTTCAATGTTACACCATCATCAACATCAATGAAATACTTTACTGGTGTACCAATTACAGCTGCAGGTGGTCTTGTTGCCTTCCTTACTTTATTTTCACATACGATTCCAAAAATCGTACTTATTACAGTATTCGTGACATTCGCTTTTCTTATGGTTAGTCGCATTCGTATTCCAAGTATGAAAGATGTACCGATTCCAAAATATAGTATTATTGTGACACTCTTTTTAATTGGAATCATTTATACGATGTATAAAACGAGCTTCGGTAATATTTCAGTGTTTTTATTCATCGCTATTCCGCTTTATATTTTGTATATGTTATCTCAATTTCTTAGACAACGCCCATCACAAAAAAAGCGAGCAAACAAAGAATAAACAAAGAATCCTTCCTATCATAAGGAAGGATTCTTTGTTATTTCGTCACAAGTTCTTTTTTATACACTGGAGTCAACGGTTCATTTCCTTCTAATACCGCTAAAATATTGCGTACTGCCATTTCTGCCATTGCATCACGCGTCTCAATCGTTGCGTTTCCAATATGCGGTGTTAACACAACATTTGTTAATTCTTTTAATCTCTCTGTAATTTTCGGTTCAAATTCAAAGACATCAAGAGCTGCTCCTTCAATTTCCTTTGTTTCTAATGCAAATGCAAGCGCCTCTTCGTTCATAATCGGACCACGTGCCGCATTAATAATATAAGCTGTTTTCTTCATTAGTCTAAACTGTTCCTCATCAATCATGTGATGCAACTTCGGATTATAAGCACAGTTAATGGTAACAAAATCCGCTGTTTGTAATAGTTCTTCCAGCGTTACATATGTTGCCCCTAATTCTTGCTCCGCCCTATATTTACGACTTGGCCCTGTATACACAATGTTCATCCCAAAGGCATTTGCTCGCTTGGCTACCGCTTTTCCGATTTCTCCAAGGCCAATAATGCCAATCGTTTTGCCGTATACTTCACGCCCTAAGAAAAAGAGCGGTGCCCAGCCATTAAAACCAACTGTACGACATAGTGTATCTCCTTCTGGAATACGGCGCGCTGCCGCTAACAGAATTGCAAATGTTAGCTCTGCTGTTGCCTCTGTTGAAACTTTTGGTGTATTCGTAACCGCTATGTCCTTTTCCACCGCATATTTATAATCAATATTGTCATATCCAGCACCGTAGTTTGCAATAATTTTCAAATACGGTGCTGCATCGATGACTTCTTTCGGAACTTTTGTTGAAAGCAAGCTTAATAATACATCTTTATCTTTTACACGTGCTACTAGCTCTTCTGTGTCAATCAATTCTTCTTTATCATACATTTCCACTTCATGATCTCGTAACAACTGTAGTCCGATTTCTGGAATTTTTCCTGCTATTAAAATTTTCGCCATGTTTAAGCATCCTTTCTTTTTTACGCACAGTAAAACCTCATCATCTTTGGATAAAGTAAAACTTTAATCAGTGGGGGTTTTCTTCATCCCCCGCTGATTATTAGCCCTCACCAATCGGGCGCATGCCAGCAGTTTATCTCCCACCTAACTTCTTAAGAAAAGCGGAAGTGGCTCGTTCAGAATGTGAGGGGGATGGAGCTTCTGACGTAGAGGGTTTTTTTACCTCGTAGGAAGAAGCGAAGCCACCGAACATTCTAGCCACTGGAGCTGGACAATGCTTTCGCTGAATTTTGAGGTGGGAGTATTACTGCCCCAAAATAGCGGGATAAAAATATGCCCATTCAATATTATTGTAAAAAATTCCGTCGAAAAAAAACAAGGAATTTGATTAAACTATATAAATTCGTTTTAATTGTTCTACATATACGTTGCGGTTATGTGGAACAAAAGATGACAAGCACTCGTTTTTTCTCTTTGCTTTATCATCGTACGTGGCAGAAAAAGGCCTTGACCGTTTCTATGCATGGCCAAATCCTCTCGCCCATCTAAAACAAAGGAGGATTTTTATATCCTTTTTTCAATTTGTATTCATATATTTTTATCACCTTTCTTTACAAAAACATGGCAAAAAGGCTGAATACATTCAGCCTTTTTGCCATGTTTCACTTTATTTATCTCTTCCTTGTCCTAACTTCACATCAATTGTTCCTTCTGCTACTGTATCACTAATTTGTTCTTGTATAATCGCTTGCTCTGATTGATCTTTTTGCAAGGCATTGCTCTCATTCGTTAACTTCCCAGTATCTTTATATTGTTGTTTCGCCATAAGAAAATCCTCCTTTTTTGTTCAACGTTAGTGTAAACAAAAAAGGAGATTTTCATCCCGCTATTCGCGGGCAGTAAGCCCGATTGAGCGGGCTTTCCATCAGTAGGGAATAAACCCTCCCCCTACTGATGGAAGTTTCACTTTATCACAAAACATTCTCTTCTACATATTCGAGCGGTTTCATGTTCCGGATTCTTTTTTCAAATGTTGCAACATGCGTCACACCATAATTTCGAAGTGTTTCTATATTTTCTTGTACATAACTACCTAAATCATTTGGGAAATGCGCATCCGAAGAAATTGTAATCGGAACACCATATTGTACTAAGCGCTGTAAAAACAAGGGGCTCGGACACATTTCTCTTACAGGATATCGATAATATAATCCAGCATTCACTTCCGTAGCTGTATTCGTTTCAATCAAAGCTTTAGCAATTTTTTCGTAATATGGTAATTGCTCATTTTCATCTATGCGATAGTTAAACACTTTTATGTTATCTAAATGCGCAACAATATCAAATAAGCCAGAACGTATTGCTTTTTCTAACGTTTGAAAAAATGTCTGATATAACACATGCAAATTATGTTGTCTAAAATAATCGTCTGTATCCGGATTATCAAATCCCCATCCATTAATAAAATGAACAGAACCAATAACATAATCCCAATTTCCTAATGTTAATAACTTTGTCAGTTCTTCTTCCCCGCCGATGAAATAATCTGCTTCTAGCCCAAGTCGTAACGTCACGCCTCGTTTTCTCCATCTTTCTTTCGCATCTTCAATTGCGCTTGTAAAGTTTATAATCGATTCCATCCTCACTTGATCTAACCATTCTTTTTGCAGCCGCCCCAGTTCTGTATTACGAATATCGACGTAGCGTTCATAGTATTCCTTCGCTTCATAGAAACGATATAAGTGATCAACAATGCCAACTTCTTGCAAGCCTTTACGCACAGCTTCCTCCAAGTATAAATCAATCCATTCCGGTGAAAATGCCCCTGCCTTTACACGCTTTTGTAAACGTTCCCCTGCCTTCAATATCCATTTCATCGAATGCTTTTCTTCTTCAATCGGCGCAAAATACTCAAGCGCTTCATTTGTGCGAGATAACCACCGCATAGAATACGGTCCTTCTTCTAAGTGAAGGTGATAATCTACTCTCATTTTTCTCCCCTCCTATAAGGCATCAATGTCTTTTCGTTCACCCACTCTTGATAATTGCCCTTGCCGTTTTTGTAATTCTTCTGTTATCTCCTGTAATGAAACATTTTTTTCTACAAGTAACACTAAGCAATGATACGTAAGATCAGTAACTTCTTTTATAAGCTCATCTTTCTTATTATTTTTCGACGCAATGATAACTTCCGTACATTCTTCCCCTAATTTCTTTAATATTTTGTCTTCTCCTTTTGTAAATAAGTAATTTGTATACGACTCAGAAACCGGATTTTCTTTTCGCCGCTCAATCGTTCCATATAACTGTTGCAACACATCGTTCATTTCCTTCTCCCTCCTATAACACCTTATTATAAAAACACGACTTTTCTCCTGTATGACACGCTACACCTGCTTGCTGAACAACTACCATAATAGAATCTTGATCACAATCTAAATATAGTGATTTAACGCGCTGAATATGTCCTGATGTTTCCCCCTTATTCCACAAAATTCTTCGTGAACGTGAATAAAACCACGTCATTTTTGTCTCTACTGTTTTTTCATACGCTTCTTCATTCATATAGGCTAACATCAATACGTCTTTTGTACCTTCTTCAATCACAACGGCCGGCAATAAGCCTTTTGTAAAATCTGGTTTCACAATCTCACCTCAATTTGCGCTTTTTGCAACTTTTGTTTCGTTTCTCGAATCGTTGCTTCGCCGTAATGAAAAATCGAAGCTGCTAACGCAGCATTTGCCGATGTTCGCTGAAAAACTTCTGCAATATGTTCAATTGATCCACATCCCCCCGAAGCAATCACCGGAATACCAACCGCTTTTGAAACTGTTTCTGTTAAAAATAAATCATAGCCATCTTTTGTTCCATCTGCATCCATACTTGTTAACAGTAATTCACCTGCCCCTAAGCATTCCACGCGCTTTGCCCATTCGACTACATCCATTTCTGTATCAATGCGGCCTCCATTTACATATACATTCCATTTGTTTTCTCCACTCTTTCTGGCATCAATTGCAACAACTAGACATTGAGAGCCAAATTGCTCTGCTCCTTCTTGGATTAATGCCGGTCTTTGCACTGCTGCTGAATTTAATGAAATCTTATCTGCCCCTGCCCGAAGTAATCCATACATATCTTGAACAGTGGAAATCCCACCTCCAACTGTAAGAGGAATAAATACTTGATTTGCTGTGCGCTCTACGACATCAATCATTGTTTTCCTATCTTCGTACGTTGCCGTAATATCTAAAAATACAAGCTCATCCGCACCTGCTTCGTTGTATGCAGCAGCGATTGCAACAGGATTTCCAACATCTTGTAATCCTACAAAATTGACTCCTTTTACAACGCGGCCATTTTTCACATCTAAACAAGGAATAATTCGCTTCGTTAACATGCCCCTGTCACCTGCAATGCTTCTTCTAGCATAACTTTTTTATCATATAATGCTTTCCCTATAATCACGCCATATAAGTTCATATCCTGTAACTTCTCAACATCAGCAAGAGAACTCACACCACCAGAAGCAACAATTTGAAGTGAAACCTCACTTTGTAATTTTTGCAATTGTTCAAAATTTGGACCTGCAAGCGTTCCATCTTTAGAAATGTCAGTAAAAATAAGTGTCTGTACACCTACTTCCTCCATTTCCTTTGCTAATTGTACATAAGGCGTTTCAGATACATCTAGCCATCCTCGCGTTGCTACATATCCATTTTTCGCATCAATTCCAACAATAATTTTATCTCCGTATAAACGAACTGCCTCTTCTAGAAATGTACGATCATACAGTGCTGCCGTTCCAAGAATTACTTTCATCACTCCAACTAATAAAAGCGTTTCAATCGCCGCAATCGAACGCATCCCTCCTCCAACTTGCACTGGAATCCGCAATGCCTTGCAAATATCTTCAATGACAGAAAGATTCTCTGAACGACCAGCAACTGCACCGTCCAAATCGACAATGTGCAATGCACGTGCACCAAGTTGTTCAAATAACAATGCCTGTGCAACAGGGTTTTCATTCATGACTGTTTCTTGTTGAAATTTCCCTTGATATAAACGAACACAACGACCATTTTTTAAATCGATAGCTGGGAATATTTTCATCCCTCTATAACCTCCTTAAAATTTCTTAATATTTGAATTCCTATTCCCCCACTTTTTTCAGGGTGAAACTGAGCTCCGAATACATTTTCTCTTGCAACAAGACCTGGTACGAAAACACCGTACTCACTCCCCCCAACTACAACTTCAATTGGACATTGTACATAATAAGAATGAACATAATAAACGAAGGGCTCTTCTTCTATTTCATTCCATAAAGGATGCTCCGTTTTCTTTTGTAACTGATTCCATCCCATATGTGGAATTTTATATGGCACATTTAATTTCCTTACTCTTCCTGGAAGCAAACCTAATCCTTTCGTTCTTTCAATCTCTTCACTTTCCTCAAATAAAAGCTGCATGCCTAAACAAATTCCAAGCAGCGGTTTTCCTGCATAAGCCACCTTTTGTAAAACAGAAACAAGCCCTTTTTCTTCTAAAGAACGCATCGCTCTTGGAAATGCACCGACTCCTGGCAAAATAATACCATTGCTATTTACAATTTCTTCTGCTTCATCTGTTACAATATACGCAGCTCCAATATGCCTTAATGCTTGCTCAACACTCCGGATATTGCCCATTCCATAATCTACAATTGCAATCAAGTTACAACAGCCCTTTCGTAGAATTTACCCCGATAATTTTTTCATTTTTCTCGGTGGCATCTCGCAGTGCACGTCCAAATGCTTTAAAGAGTGCTTCAATTTTGTGATGCGTGTTGCTTCCATATAAAACACGTGCATGTAATGTTATATTCGCCGCATGAGCAACTGCACGAAAAAATTCTTCTGCTAACTCTGTATCAAAGTCACCAAGCTTTGGATTTGGAAATTCACCATGAAATACGAGATACGATCTTCCGCTTATATCAACTGCAACAAATCCTAATGCTTCGTCCATTGGTACATAAGCCGTACCGTAGCGATTAATTCCCGCTTTATCACCAAGTGCATCTTTCAAACAATTCCCAAGAACAATCCCAACATCTTCTACTGTATGATGGGCATCAACATACACATCACCATCAGCTTCAATTTGTAATCCAAAACGACCATGCTTTGCAAATAAAGTCAACATATGATCAAAAAAACCAACCCCTGTTTGAATTGAAACTTCTTGATTACCATCTAATTGCAGTGTTACAGAAATTTTTGTTTCCGTTGTACTTCTCATTTGTTTTGCAGCACGCATTACTCTTCCCCTCCCTTAAACCGAATCTCAATTGCTCTTGCATGAGCTTGCAATCCTTCTTTTTCTGCTAGATTGATAATATGATGTTTCACCTTTCCAAGAGCCTCTTTTGTATAAAATAAAAAACTCGATTTTTTTATAAAATCATCAACAGATAATGGAGAAAAGAACCTTGCTGTTCCGCTCGTTGGTAACACATGATTCGGACCTGCCATATAGTCACCTAATGGCTCCGGCGCATACGGACCTAAAAATATAGAGCCTGCATGTTGAATATACGAAAGAGCTGTCATTGGTTCTTTTATATGCAGTTCTAAATGTTCCGGAGCTATTTCATTTGAGAGCTGAAACGCTTGTTCTAACGACTCTATGACAAGAATTGCTCCGTTTCTGTTAATGGATTCACGAGCTATTTCACTTCTTGGTAGATTCATCAATTGTTTTTCTATTTCTTGCTTCACTTCCTGCGCTAATCTCAAACAAGTCGTAATACAAATAGCAGTTGCTCGTCTGTCATGTTCTGCTTGTGATAATAAATCAGCTGCAATATATGCCGCATTTCCCGTTTCATCAGCAATAACAACAATTTCAGACGGACCAGCAATCATATCGATATGAACGGAACCGAATACTTCTCGCTTCGCTAATGCAACATATATATTTCCTGGTCCTACAATCTTATCAACACGCGGAATCGATTCCGTTCCGTATGCTAACGCAGCAATTGCTTGTGCTCCCCCTACTGTATACACCTCATCAACCCCGGCAACTTTTGCCGCTGCTAAAATATGTGGGTCTACTCCTTCACGATTCGGCGGCGTTACCATGACAATTTTATTAACGCCCACAATTTTTGCTGGCAAAACATTCATTAGAACCGATGATGGATACGCTGCCGTTCCCCCTGGTACATACACGCCAACAGTTTGCAGAGGCCTAACAACCTGCCCTCGAATAATCCCTTCCTCTGTATCAATAAATGCCTGTCTTTTTTGCTTTTCGTGGTATGAAATGATGTTATTCTTTGCTTCTTGCAATGCTGCTAAAAATGCTGGTTCAACACGTTTATATGCTAATTCCAGTTCTTCTCCCGAGACTTGCAATTGAGTCAACTCTACTCCGTCAAAAGCCTTTGTATACGAAAAAAGTGCTTCATCTTTTTTTTCCTTTACACTTACAACGATTTTCTTCACATCTTGTTGAATCGTTTCTTCTATTATATTGGCTTGTTCTCTTAGCCGTTTTACCTTACATAAAATATTAGAATAATCCTCATATATAATTTCCATATTTCCTCTCCCTTTTATTTCTTTTCTGCTACAACACTCTCTATTCTGTTTATAATATTGAATATTCCGTCTTTTTTCATTTTTAAAGATGCTTTGTTTACAATTAGACGTGCTGAAATATCACAAACTTCTTCAAATACAAGTAACCCGTTTTCTTTCAGCGTTTGTCCTGTTTCTACAATATCGATGATTGCATCTGCTAATCCTAACAAAGGAGCAATCTCAACAGAACCTTCTATTTTAATAATCTCTACATCTTCTCCCTTCTTACGAAAATATGCAGAAGTAATATTCGGATACTTTGTTGCAATTCTCTTTTTGTTATAACCGTTTGGGCGATACGACAAAGTGGAAGCAACGCAAATTTTACAACAACCTACCTCTAAATCAACCATTTCATATACATCATTCTCATATTCAAGTAAAATATCTTTCCCAACAACACCCATATCCGCTATACCATGCTCGACATATGTTACGACGTCCACTGCCTTTACAAGAATAAATGAAATGTTTGAGTTCTTACTTCGAAATACGAGCTTCCTTCCTTTATCTTTTAGTTCTTTGCAATCAATACCAATTCGTTCAAACAATGGAATTACATGTTTTTCTAGTCTTCCTTTCGTTAACGCAATTTGAATGTTACGCATGAGGATTCTCCTTTTTTTTGCATAATCCATTTCCCTTTCCAAACATACTGGGTTAAAGTATCGCCTGATACATCAATTACCGTTTTTACATCGAGCGTTCTTGCAAATCGAAATGTATCTTGTAAATTTTCTAACATGGACAGTTCTGCTTTTACACCATCTTTCCTAAATAAAGTACATAATTTCTCTGCTTCTGAAATCATATCTAACGAATAATATATGAGCGCATCTATTTGTTTTTGATATGAAGTTTCCTTCCGTTCTTGTAAAGTTCGTACAATTTGATTTACTTGTACTGCTAATCCTACTGCAGATAGAGACTCGCCAAAATTTCCAATGAGTTCATCATATCTCCCACCGCTGACAATCTCTTCTCCAATATCACATATATATCCCCGAAAGATTACACCCGTATAATAATGAAGATGTTGAATCATCCCCAAATCAATAGAAATATACCCACCATACCCAAGACGTTCCATGTTTTCATATATATTTTTGATCCGCGCAATGGCTCGCTTCATCTCTTTACTCACAGCAAGCTTTTCAGCTTCTTCAATCACTTCTAATCCACCGAATAAACGAGGTAACTTTTGTAATAATTGAACTGTTTCATCTTGCATATCTAACCGCTTTTCTTGTAGAAAATGGGACAAAGCAGCATAATTTTTACTTTCAATATATTCTCGCAATGTATATTCATCTTCTTCTCGTAAAGATAACTTTTTCACGATAGATTTATAGAGTTCCACTTGACCAATTTCAATTTTAAAGGATTGAATACCAACTGATTGCAAGGCGACAATTGTGCTTACAATACACTCAATTTCAGCGCGTATATTATCGATACCGATAATCTCAATTCCAGTTTGTGTAATTTCATTATATTTTCCTGATAAAGATTCATTTGCCCTAAAAACATTTCCACTATAGGTTAATTTCAAAGGAGCTTCCATTCTTTTTGTTCCGATTACACGAGCTAGTGGAATTGTCATATCAGGTCTAAGAACGAGGATGCGCCCCTCAGAATCAAAAAACTTATACATCTTCTCCTCGTCAATCGGACGATTTTGAAACGCAAACACATCATAAAATTCAATCATGGGTGTCCGTATTTCTTCGTACCCTCTCTCAATAAATGTACGTCTTAACCTTTGCTCAGTCTCCTCCATTAATGTACATTCTTGAAACAAAAAATCTCTTGTTCCATTTGGATTGGCTCGTTTCCATTTTTTCATCGTCACACCTCTACTTTCTTGACACATGTATATAAAAAATCTACAAAGATAGCATATTTAATATCCTTCTTTTATATGTCCCCTATTAAATTCTTGAACCACTCCCACTTACTATTCAGCTATCTGTATAGCACACTTGATGCGAGAATCTCCTAACAAAATTTACATGAATGATTTGTTCCAATTCCGTCTTCACCATTACTCATACATTCACAACATAGCGCTTAGAAAACGAAAAAAGAGCTATGTAGATAAAAATACCTACATAGCTCTTTGGAGAATGTAGGTACAACAGGAATAACCCTTGTACCTACACGTTTTTTCACGCTAGGTTCAAGGGTTTATGTATGATGATGTTGTGTAAATAAAATGACTGATTGGAAAGTAAACATTGTCATTACTCCCTTTCTCCTCTTAGTTTTAAGTCAGTATACTCCCAATAAAACAAAAAGTAAAGAATATTCTTTACTTTCTACATTTGTTTCATTTCATATTCTACAATTTCCTGTTCGTATTGAAGTGTAACCCCAATATCATCTAAACCTCTTAACAACTTTTCTTTCCACATGCGTTCAATAGAAAAAGAAAAACGGTCCTCAGGAGTTATTATTACTTCATTCTCTAAATCTATTTCTATCATCATCTGTGGATCCATAGATGCAAGCTGCTTACGAATTTCCTTTTCCATTACAATCGGAAGAATTCCATTTTTTGTACAATTCATATAAAAAATATCCGCAAAACTTCCTGCAATAATAGCTCGAAATCCGTAATCTGCAAGGGCCCACGGGGCATGTTCTCTAGAAGATCCGCAACCGAAGTTTTCTCCTGTAATTAAAATCGTAGCTCCTTTTCGCTCAGGAGCGTTCAACGGAAACGCATAGTTTTCTTGACGGTTATTTAAATAACGCCATTCATCAAATAAAAACTCTCCAAATCCTGTCCTTTCAATGCGCTTTAAATACTGCTTCGGAATGATTTGATCGGTATCAATATTATCATGCATCAACACCGCAACTTTCCCTTTATGAATATGAAATGGCTTCATCGTAGTTCTCCTTTCTCACATCAACAAAATAACCATGAATTGCTGCGGCTGCAGCCATAGCCGGGCTAACGAGATGTGTTCTTGCACCTTTTCCTTGTCTTCCTTCAAAATTCCGGTTTGAAGTAGAAGCACAATGTTCACCTTCTGGCACTTGATCTGGATTCATACCAAGACACATTGAACACCCAGGTTCTCGCCATTCAAATCCCGCTTCTTCAAAAATAAGGTGTAATCCTTTTTTCATTGCTGCATCTCTCACTTGTTTTGATCCTGGGACAACAAGAGCTCGCACGCCATTTTTCACCTTCCTCCCTCTCACAACCGCAGCAGCAATTTCTAAATCAGACAACCAGGAATTTGTACAAGAACCAATAAACACGTGTTGGATTGGAATATCCATTACGCGCCCTCCTGCTTGAAGACCCATATATGCATAGGCACGTTCATCATTTTTATCGTTTGCTGGCGGGAGTACCTCATCAATGCGAAGCCCCATTCCTGGATTGGTACCCCACGTTACATACGGCGCCAAATTTTTCACATCAACTGTAAGAACCATGTCATACACCGCATCTTCATCCGTGTATAATTCACGCCATTTTTCGACTGCTTGTTCAAACTCTTTCGGGGCATATTGGCGCCCCTTTACATAAGCAAACGTCGTTTCATCCGGAGCGATCATACCTGCTTTTGCTCCCCCTTCAATCGCCATGTTACAAAGCGTCATTCGCTCTTCCATTGTCATTTCTTGTACAGCATCTCCATAGAACTCCATTACATGTCCTGTCCCAACAGAAACACCGTATGTGGCGAGTAAATGTAAAATAATATCTTTTGCATATACACCCTTTGGCAATGTTCCATTTAATTCTATTCCCATCGCTTTCGGCTTTTGTTGCCATAAAGTTTGGGTCGCTAATACATGTTCAACCTCACTTGTACCAATCCCAAACGCCAGCGCACCAAACGCTCCATGTGTCGCTGTATGACTATCACCGCACACAATTGTTTTTCCCGGTTGTGTTAATCCAAGTTCCGGCCCAATCACATGCACAATTCCTTGCGCTTCATCTCCCATATCCGCTAATCGTACACGGAATTGCTCACAATTATGACGAAGCGTATCCATCTGTTGTTTTGCGATTTCATCTGTAATATTCCACACATCCTTTGTCGGTACATTATGATCCATTGTCGCAAATGTCAAATCTGGACGCCGCACAGTTCGATTTGCAAGCCGCAAGCCCTCAAAGGCTTGCGGCGATGTTACTTCATGAACAAGATGAAGATCAATATATAATAAATCGAGTCCATTCTCATCTGTTGCTACAACATGTCGTTCCCATAGTTTATCTAACAGCGTTTTCCCCATTATCGCCATCTCCCCACTAGTGCCTGCTCTTCCATCGCTTGTAATACATACTTTGTAAACGAAGTTGTCGTTTCATTCCCGCCTAAATCTGCAGTACATTTTCCAGAACGAAGTACTGTAGAAATGGCTTCTTCAATTGCTTCTCCCTCTTTTCTTAACCCAAATGATTGTCCAAGCATCATTGCGACTGAGCGAAGCATAGCGATTGGATTTACTTTATTTTTCCCAGCAATATCTGGCGCTGATCCATGAATTGGCTCATAAAGAGATGGACCATTTTCCGCATGACTTGCAGACGGTAACATTCCTAATGAACCTGCTAACACAGATGCTTCATCACTTAAAATATCGCCAAATAAATTTTCTGTGACGATAACATCAAATCGTCTTGGATTACGAATGAGTTCCATTGCGGCAGCATCTACTAATAAATGTTCTAACTCTACCTCTGGATAGCGAGCTGCTACTTCTTCTGTTACTTGTCGCCATAGTTTACTAGATTCTAAAACATTTGCCTTATCAATAGAAGTTACTTTTTTGCGACGTTTTTTCGCTAATTGAAATGCATAGGAAACAATTCGTTCTACTTCACGTCGATGATAAGTAAGTGTATCCGTTGCCACTTCCTCTGTCCGTTCTTTCGGAAATGAAAAATAGATTCCACCTGTTAATTCGCGAACGACAACAAAATCAACTTGCTCCGCTGTTTTTAGCGGTGATAAGTGCGCTGTTGCTTCTTCTACAGAAACCGGGCGAACGTTTGCAAAAACTCCTAACCCTTTTCGCAGTGTAAGAAGTCCTTGTTCAGGACGTTCTTTTGCATAATCCCAGTGCGGTCCTCCAACTGCACCTAGTAATACTGCATCACTTGCCAAACACGCTGTTAATGTGCGGGGCGGAAGCGGCTGACCACATACATCAATTGCTGCTCCTCCGAACAATTCATCTTGCAAATAAAAATCATGACCGTATAACCTTTCTACCATCTCTAGCACTTGCTTTGCACTAGACATAATTTCTGTCCCAACTCCATCACCAGCTAAACAAACGATTCGTTTTTCCATCTTCAAGCACTCCTTTACGATTTTGTAAGTGATCGTAATGCTTTTAATTTCCCAGCTGCATATACGTAAGCACGGGCCGAAGCTTCTAGTACATCTTGCGCTACGCCAAAACCCGAAACTTGATACCCATCTTCTTTCAATTCAACATGAACATGAGCTAACGCATCTTGTCCTTGTGTAATCGACTGAATACGATAGTCAGCAAGCTCACATTGCAAATGAAGAATTCTTTGAATTGCATTATAAATGGCTTCAATGCTCCCGGCTCCCGTCGCAGCATCTTCCAATACATTACCATCAGCATCTTCTAAACAGACGGTTGCACTTTGAATGCTGCTTGATACAAAATGAACTTGCAATTGCTTAATATTGTACTGTTGCTTAGCAAACGCAGTTTCTCCTAATACAAGCGCCCTTAAATCTTCTTCTGTAATTTCTTTTTTTCGATCAGCTAACCGTTTAAAAGCATGGAACGCTAAGTCTCGCTCTTCCTCTGTAAAATCATAGCCTAACTCTTTCATTTTTTCTGTAAAGGCATGGCGTCCAGAATGTTTTCCAAGTACAAATTTATTTTGTTCTTCCCCTACAAGAGAAGGTGAAATAATTTCGTAAGTAGATGCTTCTTTTAAAACCCCATCTTGATGAATACCAGATTCATGGGCAAACGCATTTGCACCAACAATTGCTTTATTTTTTGGAACAATCATGCCTGTTAAACGACTTACAAGTGTACTCGCCCTTTTAATTTCTTTTAATTGCATGAAAGATGACGCTCCGTAGTAATCGTTTCGAATATGAAGTGCAACTGCAACTTCTTCGAGAGCGGCATTACCAGCGCGTTCTCCAATACCATTAATTGTTCCTTCTACTTGAAGTGCACCGCCTTCAATTGCCGCTAATGAGTTGGCTACTGCCATGCCAAGATCATCGTGACAATGACAGGAGAAAATAGCTTTCTCATAAGATAGAACATGCTCTTGTAAATATCGGAAAAGAGAATAATATTCTTCTGGATTTGTATATCCTACTGTATCAGGAATGTTAATTACATCCGCGCCGGCGCCGATCGCAACTTCTACAGCTTCCGCTAAAAAAGAAGGAGTTGTTCGCGTTGCATCTTCTGCAGAAAACTGCACCGCTGGAAATAATGATTTCCCAAGTTTTACTGAACGATAAATTGTATCTAACACTTCATCCTTTGACATACGGAGCTTATATTTCATATGAATATCACTCGTTGCGAGAAATACATGTAACCGAGGAGATACACCTTCTTTTAACGCTTCATATGCAGTATGAATATCACTTTCCTTTGCACGGGCCAAACTCATAACAGAAGCATTTTGAATGGTTCCAGCAATACGTTTCACCGACCGGAAATCACCTTCAGAAGCGGATGCAAAACCCGCCTCCATCACGTGAATTCCAAGCCGCTCTAACTGCCGTGCAATTTGTAATTTTTCTTGTTCATTTAAATTTACTCCAGGAGATTGCTCCCCATCGCGAAGCGTCGTATCCATGAACAAAATTTTCTTCATATTACTTAACCTCCATTTTCACTCTCGGCTTCACAAATGGCATCATCTCACGTAATTTACGTCCGACCACTTCAATTTGATGCTCATTCTCCTCTGCATTCATTGCATGGAATTTTTGTCTTCCTGCTTTATGTTCCGCAATCCATCCTCTAGCAAACGTCCCATCTTGAATATCTTTTAATACTTCTTGCATTGCTTGTTTCGTATGCTCTGTTACAATGCGCGGCCCCGATACGAAATCCCCCCACTGCGCTGTGTCCGAAACTGAATAGCGCATATTTTCTAACCCGCCTTCATACATAAGATCGACAATAAGCTTCAGTTCATGTAAACATTCAAAATAGGCAAGTTCCGGTTGATAACCAGCTTCTACTAATGTTTCAAAACCTGCCTTCACAAGAGCAGTTGCCCCTCCGCAAAGTACTGCTTGCTCTCCAAATAAATCTGTTTCTGTTTCTTCTTTAAATGTCGTTTGGAGTACACCGGCGCGAGTCGCTCCGATTCCATCTGCATACGATAATGCTTTTTCATACGCTGTTCCTGTTGCATCTTGATAAACCGCAAATAATGCCGGCACGGCTGCACCTTCTACAAATGTTCGGCGTACAAGATGCCCCGGTCCTTTTGGTGCTACAAGAAATACATCTACATCTTCCGGTGGTGTAATTTGATTAAAATGAACGTTAAACCCATGAGCAAACACAAGTGCATTTCCTTCTTGCAAATTCGGTGCAATTTCTGTTTCATACACTTCCGGCTGTTGTTCATCTGGAAGCAATACCATTACAACATCTGCTAATTTTGTAGCTTTAGCAACCTTGTATACAGAGAATCCATCTTCTTTTGCCCTTTCCCAAGACTTTCCTTGACGAAGACCTACAACAACATCAAAACCGTTATCGCGTAAATTTTGTGCATGAGCATGACCTTGAGATCCATACCCAACAATTGCTACTTTCTTTCCTTTTAACACATTTACTGTTACATCCTTTTCATAATAAACTTTTACCATTTTCTTTCTCCTCCTATATTTAAAAATTAATGAATTAACATTACTTGTTGTTTATCTTGTTTTTTCATACTTCTTGTAAAGGCTGTTACCCCTGTTCTTGCAATTTCTTTTAAACCGTATGGACGCAACAACTCAATAAGCGCTTCTACTTTTTCTTGCGTTCCTGTTACTTGAACGACAATGGAATCCTTTCCAACATCTATAACAGCAGCGCGGAATGGTTCAATTAAACTATACAATTCAGATCTAGAAGCAATTGACGTAGACACTTTAATGAGCGCCAGCTCTCTTGCAATCATTGCTTCTTCTGTAATATCAGATACTTTTAATACATCAATTTGTTTATGAAGTTGTTTAATAAGCTGTTCGACTTGCTGAATATTTTCAACATGAACAACAAATGTCATCCTTGAAATATGTGACGATTCCGTATGGCCTACTGAAATACTTTCAATATTAAATTGCCTTCTCGCCATCACGCCTGTAATTCGATTTAAAACCCCACTTTGATTTCGAACTATTGCTGTCACAATCCGTTTCACTATTCCACCCCCTCCATTTGGTGAACACCTTTTCCCGGAGCAACCATAGGCATAACTTTTTCAGATTGTAAAACTCGGCAATCAATTAGCACCGGCTCTTGTAAATTCATCGCTTCTTTTAATTGTTCTTTTGCTGTTAACGGCTGTTCAATACGAATCCCTTTTATTCCATACGCATGAGCTAACATGACAAAGTCTGGTTGACAAGAAAGTTCCGAATGCGAATAACGCTGATTATAAAACTCATCTTGCCATTGCCGCACCATCCCAAGTGCTTCATTGTTTAAAATAAGTACTTTCACAGGGAGGCAATGTTCCTTTAAAACACTTAATTCTTGTAATGTCATTTGAAAGCCCGCATCCCCTACAATTGCTACGACGAGTTCATTTGGCTCGGCAATTTGCGCCCCAATCGCAGCTGGCAAACCAAACCCCATCGTTCCAAGCCCTCCTGATGTAATCCACTTGTCAGGGTGTTTTAATTTATAATATTGCGCAGCCCACATTTGATGCTGCCCAACATCCGTCGTTATAATTGCATTTCCATTTGTAACTTCATAAAGCATCTGGATTGCAGCTTGCGGCTTTAATATTTGTGAATCGTCTTCATAACAAAACGGATAGCGATTCTTTCTTCTTCGCAGAAGTTGTAGCCATTCTTTATGATTTTGTTTCTCTCCTTTACATGCCAGCAATGCTTCTAAAGCATGCTTAGCACTTGCTACAATTGGAATTTCTGTCACGACGTTCTTTCCAATCTCTGCAGGATCAATATCAATATGGGCTACCGTTGCTTCCTTTGCAAAGTACGTTAAATTTCCCGTCAGACGATCATCAAAACGAGCCCCTATATTTATTAATAAATCGCATTCATACAAAGCCATATTTGCTGTGTAAGAACCGTGCATGCCCCCCATCCCTAAAAACAATGTATCATCCGCTGGAAATCCTCCAAGACCAAGCAATGTATGAACAACCGGAAGATGATACATACGAGCAAATGCGGTTAATTCATTTGCCGCTTTTGCATGCAGTACACCAGCACCCGCTAAAATAAGTGGTTTCTTTGCCGTTTCAATTGCTTGCAGCAGTTTTGTTATTTGCAATTGATTTGGACGATAATTCGGCTGGTATCCAGGTAAATCCATCAGGGCATCGCTACATCGCTCTCCCGTTTCTACAACCATATTTTTCGGAAGATCAATGACGACCGGACCTGGTCTACCTGTTGCGGCAATATGAAATGCTTCTTTTATAATTCTTGGTAAATCTGAAACATTTCGCACTTGATAATTATGCTTTGTAACAGGCATCGTAAGTCCGATAACATCCGCTTCTTGAAAGGCGTCACTCCCTATGAACGTTGTTGCAACTTGACCAGTAAATACGACAAGCGGTAAAGAATCCATCATCGCATCCGCTAAACCAGTAATGACATTTGTCGCTCCCGGCCCGCTTGTAGCAATTACAACACCAGGCTTTCCAGTAATTCTTGCATACCCTTCTGCTGCATGGATCGCTCCTTGCTCATGCCGAGTTAAAATATGAGGAATTTCACAATCATAAAGCGCATCATATAGAGGCAAGACAGCTCCTCCTGGATAGCCAAAAATGACTTCTACCTTTTCCTTTCTAAGCGCATGTAACAATAACTGTGCACCGGTTGCCATTTTCTCTTCCGTTTTTGAAGACATCGTTTCTACAAACCTCCTTTTGAAATGCGTATATAAATAAAAAAGTCTTTCGCCCACACTTCAGCTATGTGCTGAAGGGACGAAAGACTTCGCGGTACCACCCTTCTTTGCAAGAAAGATTCTTGCCTCAGTGACTCTAATAGAATCAAGCTAATAACGGAGCTACCGTCCAAACCTAGACAAGTGCTTCAGTTTGGCACTCAAGGGCGATGTTCATCAACGTGAACCATCGGTTTCCACCAACCACCGACTCTCTGTGAGGCTTCACAATCAACTACTCCTCCCTATCAACGCTTTATCCATCCGTGAACGGAAGTTTCACTTTATATTTTCATAATTCCTCCAGTGTTTGCCGAAGTAACAAGCTTTGCGTATCTTGCTAAATACCCAGTTTTCACTTTCGGCTCTGGAGAAATAAATTGTTTTTTTCGCTCTTCTAATACTTCATTAGAAATTTCCCAATGAATACTGCCATCTTTTACATTAATGATGACGGGATCGCCGTCTCTCACATATGCAATCGGTCCTCCTTCAGCCGCTTCAGGCGATACATGCCCAATCGCAATCCCCCTTGTTGCTCCGGAGAAGCGGCCATCGGTAATTAACGCAACCTTTGTTCCAAGTCCTCTCCCAACGATTGCTGATGTTGGAGCTAACATTTCCGGCATACCAGGCCCTCCTTTTGGACCTTCATAGCGGATGACTACAATATGCCCTTCTTTCACAATACCACTATGAATTGCAGCAACTGCTTCATCATGAGAGTCAAAGCAAATTGCTTCACCCACAAATGAGGTAACTGATTCATCAATCGCTCCAACTTTTAGGACAGAACCATCTGGTGCTAAATTTCCAAAGAGAATGGAAAGACCACCTGTTTTACGATAAGGCCGCTCTTTCGGACGAATTACTTTTTCATCTAAAATTTTTCCATCTTCTACTGTTTCATAGATGCTTTTCCCTGTAATTGTAATGCGCTCCGAATGAATTGCCCCTGGAATTTGTGAAAGCTCTTTAATAATAGCTGCCACCCCGCCAGCTTCATGTACATCATGCATAGAATAATGAGAAGCTGGGCTAATTTTCGCCAAGTATGGAACACGCTTTGCAATATCATTAATACGCTGCAAATCATAATTAATTCCCGCCTCATTCGCGATGGCTAACATATGTAAAACGGTATTTGTCGATCCGCCCATCGCCATATCTAATGCAAAGGCATCATCAATTGCTTCTTTCGTAATAATGTCACGCGGCTTTATATCACGTTCAATTAAATCCATTAAATGAGACGCAGCTTGACGAATTAAGTTATGTCGTTCTTCACTTGTTGCGACAATCGTTCCATTTCCAGGAAGTGCAACACCGAGCATTTCCATAATGGTATTCATAGAATTTGCTGTAAACATCCCTGAACAAGAACCACACGTTGGACATGCTGATTTTTCCATATCAATCAGCTGCTCTAAACTTAACTTCCCTGATTTATGAGCGCCAACTCCTTCAAATACAGATGCTAATGAAAGAGGAGTGCCATCTTTTGCTTTTCCAGCTTCCATCGGTCCCCCTGATACAAAAACAGAAGGAACATTCGTCCGAACAGATGCCATTAACATTCCTGGTGTAATTTTGTCACAATTCGGCATAAACATCACTCCGTCAAACCAATGAGCTTGAATTACAGTTTCTGCTGCATCTGCAATAATCTCCCGGCTCGGAAGTGAATAGCGCATTCCAATATGCCCCATCGCGATTCCATCATCAACACCGATTGTATTAAATTCAAAAGGAACACCTCCTGCTTCCCGAATCGCAGCTTTCGCTACATCAGCAAGTTCCCTTAAATGAATATGTCCTGGAACAATATCTATATATGAATTACAAATTGCAATAAATGGTTTATGAAAATCTTCTTCTTTAACCCCTGCCGCATGAAGCAAACTCCGATGCGGCGCCCGGTCAATCCCTTGTTTAATCATATTACTTCGCATCGGTTATTCTCCTACCAACTTACTTTATTTTCTTCATAAATTTTTTCGCCATCTTCTACTACTAGCTTACGGAATTCTTCTAATAAACGATTTGTATGTGTCCCTGGTTTCCCAGCACCAATTTCTCTTCCGTCAACCTTCGTTACCGCAATAACTTCAGCTGCTGTACCTGTTAAAAATACTTCATCCGCTACATACACATCATGACGAGTAAATAATTCTTCCCTTACGTCATAGCCAAGCTTCTCACCAATTTCCATAATTGCGTTTCGGGTAATTCCTTCCAGTGCTCCCGCAGAACTTGGCGGTGTAATTAATTTATTGCCTTTTACAATAAATACATTGTCACCTGAACCTTCTGCAACATACCCTTGCTCATTTAACATCAGCGCTTCCTGCACACCAGCAAGTTTCGCTTCAATTCTAACTAAAATATTATTGAGGTAATTCAATGATTTCACTTGTGGTGTTAATACATCTGGACGATTCCGCCTTGTTGCAACTGTCACAACCGGGATACCCTTTTCATAATATTCCGCTGGAAACAATGCTAGTTGTTCTGCAATTACAACAACATTTGGCTTTAAGCACGAATCAGGATCTAAACCAAGATTTCCAGCTCCGCGTGATACAACTAAACGAATATACCCATTGGATAATTGATTACGCCTTATCGTTTCAACAACAATATTGGTCACTTCTTCCAACGTATATGGAATTTCTAATAAAATGGATTTTGCTGATTCGTACAAACGAATGAGGTGTTCTTTCAATCGAAAAACATTCCCACTATAAACACGAATGCCTTCAAATACCCCATCACCATACAAGTATCCATGATCATAAACAGAAACTTTTGCTTCATTTTTTTGAACAAATTCTCCATTTAAGAAAATCCATTGCTCGTTCACTTGAAAGCGCCCCCTATATCCTTGAATTTTTTATTGTTTCCTAGTTTACGCTTCCTTTTCAAATAAATCAAAGAAATTTTTGAAAATTTTAAATTTTTAAACTTATAAACAACCTAATTTATATTGTTATATCAGTATTGTTAACGTTTACAAAATGTCAAAAAATATTTTCCGACATTTTTTTCAACAAAAAATATTTATTCGAGGGAAGGATTTTTGTCCAAAAATGCGAATGTATTGTATCCAATAAACGGACGTTCCATCTGTTTTTAGGAAAAAGAGGATTAATAAAGTGAGGGGGAAAAATAAAAAATAAAATTTGAGGATAACGCTCATATTTTTTCCTCATTACTCATAATCCTATTTTCAAAAATCATTTTGACAAATTCGAGGGGGCTAAATCATATGGCATGTTTACAAATTAAAGGAACCAGACAAGAAGTAATGGAAATGCTTCAGTTATTTGATTTAATGAATACAAAAGGACTGTGTAAATTAGAGGATTATGTAGAATTACTTCCATATGCAGAGCAAAATAAAACAACACAAAATCCGATGTTTATTGCTTCTGTTGATGTACAATCAAATGATTATATAATGCAAGATGTGCAAAACGATCGTTTTGTATGCGATATGTTGACGGGGGTTTATAACGACTAGCTTATTTCTTCTCCTGCCACACGTGTGAACTCTTCTGCTAATTAGTGAATATTCTTCCGAAAAAGGAACATATTACTAGATGGCAGGAGGTGAATAACATGGCGAAAATTGGCGTAGAAAATACTTTAACAAACGTACAACAAGCATTACAGCAAAAGGGGCATGACGTAGTCTCATTGCAATCTGAAAGTGATGTACAAGGATGTGACTGCTGCGTTATCAGCGGTCAAGATTCTAACGTAGCGGGGATTAGTAATGCTGTGATAAAGGGATCTGTTATTGACGCAAGAGGATTAACAACCGATGAAATTTGTCAACAGGTCGAAAGTAGAATTCAATAAAGTAAAACTTTAATGAATAAGGAATTCTATCGAAAACTTCACTTTGCGATCCCATCACATGCTCGAAGATGGGAACTTCTTTCAGAAACACATTAAAAAAGGCTACCATTTATTAAAAAGTAGCCTTTTTTTCTATATTTAACTAACGGGAAAGTAACATATACTGGATGAAAGCCCTACCTCTCTTTCATCATTACGGCTCCAACGACCGCTCCTGATACACTAGTATGTGTATACAACTTACAAATACAATTCATCATATACGTGATCACTAAAGTTGTTGGCATCATCACCCGATCTTTAGCAAACCAGTGATTTGTATAAGTAAAGAATAACCAATATATACTAGCTGTAACCGAGACACGAAAATATATTTTATCTCACCATCATAATAATGTCAACATTTTTTCCAAAATAAAAACAGACTAACAAATGAGCCTGTTTGCTAAAACTGCGCTTTTTCCTTTAGTACGTACACAACAAATCCGCTCACTAACATACATAAACCGACAACAAAATTCTTGATGTTAATCATTTATACCTCTCCCTTGTTCTTTCATAAATCATAATTATCTATATATTTTCATTCACCTTATATTCGTATCGTTTTTAAGCACACTTCATCTACTATATCATAATTTCCTTAAAATGCAAGTGTCCTATTAAAGCTTATTTACCAATCTCTGCACGGCATTAGGCACTGTTTCCAATGCTTTTTCTACAAGGTGTGTACCACTATGTAAGTGCATTACTTGAACCCCTTTTGCCCCAACTACTAAAAATGCAACAGGATTAATGGAAACCCCGGCACCACTTCCACCTCCAAATGGATGTAAGCTCTGAGCCTCTGTTTTTTGTCCATTCACATTAAAATCACTTCCGCCTGCCCCAAAACCAAAGGCAACTTTGGAAACGGTTAAAATAATACTACCATCTGCTGTTGATACAGGCTTTCCGACAATCGTATTAGCATCCACCATTTCTTTTAAATTTGCCATTGCTGTTTTCATTAAGTTTTCAATTGGATGTTGCGTCATAGAAACCACCTCTTTTTCCTATTAATTCCTTTTTATCGTTTCCAAAAACGATAAAGACATACCAGTTTTTACAACCTAATAATTTTTGAAAGCAAATATTCCTTGTAGAACATTCTTCTCCCAAAAGTTACTTGAGCTAAAAGCACGGCTTACTGTCCGCGAATAATAGGATAAAAAAACAAAAGTAGCTCATACTAAACATGAAGCTCTTTATGAAAGGAGATATCACATTGACTGATAAACACGAAGAACGTTATAGAGAAAACGAAGATCATTTTGAAGAAGAATATGCAGCTGAAATTGCACCGAACGGTGTGCCTTACAATGACAAAGAACAAGTAACGACAAAAGCCGCAGGTGGTTCAACAACTGGATTTATCGCACTCGCTTTTGCCGTCTTATCTTTATTCACTTTTCCAATTCTCTTTGGACTTCTTTCTGTCCTACTCGGTATCTATGCCTATAACCGCGGCGCTACTGTTACAGGTGGAATTGCTGCAATCGTTGGCGGTTTAGCGGCAATTGTCGCATTAATATTCCGAGCGGCTCTTATCGGCTTATTTTTCTCTCTTTTTTAAACGCGAAGCTTCCATCGATCAGAATCTTACAGACAATTTTTCATCATGGAATATGATAAAAGGTATCTTGCTTCTTGCAAGATACCTTATCCTGTAAATACATCCTCAGCTGGATAGCGAATTTTTTGTTTTGCTGGCCGAGCAAGTGAAAATACAAGTGTTAGCGGTCCAATTAATCCACAAAACATAACAAACATAATCACGCATTTTCCAAAAACTGATAATTTCGCTGTAATGCCCATTGTTAATCCAACTGTTCCAAATGCTGAAATTGTTTCAAATAAAATTTCTATAAAACTAAAGTTTTCAGTAAGCATCAGTACAAATACTGCCACAAAAATTAAAAATTGACTGGCAATGACAATCGCTAAAGCTCTCGTCACTGTTGACATTTTAATTGTACGACGAAATAAAACCAAGTCTTCTTTTTTCTTGAAAAATGAAAGCACAGATGTAATTAAAATAACAAAAGTGGTAAGCTTAATACCGCCTCCAGTCGAAACACTTCCTGCTCCAATAAACATAAGCACCATCGTAAAGAACAGTGTTGACTCTCCCATACTTCCGTAATCAATTGTATTAAATCCAGCTGTACGCGGCGTAATTGCTTGGAAAAACGATGCCCACAACTTCTCACTTAACGATAAAGAACCTAATGTTTTTGCGTTATTATATTCTAATACAAATATAATAAGCATTGCAGCCACAATTAACACAATCGTACCAATAATCATGATTTTTGAATGCAATACTAGTTTTCGAAAACTGCGGCTATACCATATATCAATAAGTACGGTAAAACCTAAACCACCTGTTACAATTAACGAACAAATACCAATATTAATAATAGGATCTCCAACATATCTCGTTAAATTATCTGGCCATAAAGCAAATCCGGCATTATTATAAGCAGCCACGACATGAAACAAGCTGTAATATATTCCTTTTCCGAATCCGAATTCTGGAACAAAGCGAATAGATAAAAATACAACACCCACTAATTCAATACAAATTGAGAAGAAAAACACCCGTTTTACTAATTTTACAAGCCCACCAATGTTCGTTTGATTTAATGCTTCTCCAATAAGAAGGCGATGACGCAGCCCTATTTTTTTACCTAACACCCAAACTATTAAAATAGCAATTGTCATTAAACCTAAACCACCAGTTTGTATAAGAAACATAATGACAACTTGCCCAAATATTGTAAAGGTACTATTTACATCCACTACACCTAATCCAGTTACAGTCGCAGCTGATGTCGCTGTAAAAAAAGCATCTACCCAGCTAATTGACGTTTTTGTTGAAATTGGTAATTTCAATAATAGTCCCCCAACCATAATCAAAGCAAAAAAGCCAATTGCTAAAATTTGTGGTGGACTCAATCGTATAAAACGATCATTTAAGTCTCGTTTTTCTATTATTTTCATAGCACTAACTCCCTTAATCCGCCCTCCATAATATGTAACATAGTTGAGCATAATCTTTTTTCTTATGAATTTCAACATTTATTTCCATATAAAGTGAAACTTCCATCATTGGGGGTTTTTTCATTCCCCAATGATGGTTAGCCGGCCCAATTGGGCTTTTACGGGATAAAAAATAGAAAATTCCTAATTCCTTCACTCCAAGTTCACATTGAATTCACATCAGTCTTTTATAGTATAACTATCGAAGCTGTTCCTCCCTAATAATGAGACATCCCCAATGTCTCGAACAGCTTTCTGTCCCTAACTTAAATTGACATAAATTGTCCCCCTTCCTAAGCCATCTTGAAATACAAAGATGGCTTTTTTTTATCTCACTACTTATATTCCCTCCTGATATATAAATCTATTTTAAATTTTTAACATATAAGTCGCTGCTATGCAGAATACAACATGACCGCTACTCACATGCTCCCTTTGTTTTAAACCTCTCATGTGGCAGGAAAAGGTCCTGACCGTTTCTATGCACGGCCAGATGTTCTCGTCCCCCTCAAAAGAAAAAGGGTTTTCTGTCGATTTTTTAATTTGTATTTATATAGAAAAGAAGAAGTGAATATACTTCACTCCTTCCTTGATTTGCTTCCTTTTTTCGAACGATATTCTTTTCCTTTATTATCATCACCAGCAATAAACTCTGTACCAAATTCCTGTTGATATTGTCCGGCTTTAGGTGCCCCTTGATTCCCACTCCCTATACTACCATTACGATTTGTCATACAACTTCCTTCCCTTCTTTATCATAATATTGTTAGTATGCTTCGTTTCATTCAAAATACACATGAAAAGCCTTCGCTGAGTTGCGAAGGCTTTAACGATTCCCCAATGTAAAATACATAAAATGATTTATCCTAAATTAATTTATGCGAAATAGCGATCATAACCGTCATTTCCTCTTCAGATAAAGCAGAAAACCGTTCTTTCAAATACAGCTTGTTCTGTTTTTCCATCTCAGCTACTAACTCTTTTCCTTTATCAATAATCTCCAAATAGACGACACGGCGATCTGACGTACTACGCGAACGCGTTACAAGTCCTTTTTTTATTAATTTTTCTGCAACAGCCGTAATATGACTATTCGATACATTCAATTCATTCGCAACGCGGGAAACCATTTCCTTTTGGTTTCGATTTAAAATACGTAACACGAGAAATTCATTCCACGGAATATAATCCTCAAAAATTTTGTTCATATCATTACGGATTGTACGAAACATAGCAAAAAAATTTGTCGACAAATTCTCGATCAGCAACTCGCGATTGTTAACCATTTTATACAGCACCTCTATGTATTTAATATAGTTAAATAAAAATATTATGAACTATATTAACGTACTTTTTTCATTTTGTCATCCCTTTTATTTGGAAATTCATGTATCTTTTCTTCATCGTTTGGAAATAGATGATAAAGGTTGCTTTTAAAACATGCTGTACATTTAATCAGCGCGAAAACAGGGTGCCTAGAAGCACCCTGTTTTCATTTTATCCCGCTATTCGGCAGTAAAATCTCCACATAAACCAAAAGTGCTCCTTAACGAGCGGCATACACCTGTTTAATACGAACTTTCCAACGTTGAAAGCATACTCAATTCCCCTAAAAAATGGTACAATAAACCAAAAGTTAATCATCCCTAAAAATTAGGAGGTTTTAAATGAAAGAACAAGAAGAACGGTTTTCAAATTTAAATATAAAAGAAAAAATAATTGTAATTAGTAGTATCGGCCTACTTATTTTACTCGCATTTGCTTTTATCTTTTTTGTCTCTGTTGGTGTCTTTCATCTTACCGGAGTCGAATATACATCTCGAACAGCTCTTCTTCTCTTTTTTATATTAGTTACTGTTTTAGACCTCTTTGGTAGTTTTGGAATTAAGTTGTGTACATTATTTTTTAGTTCCACATTAAACAGCATGCCAACATGGCTCTCTTTTCTCCTTCTTGCTATTTTACAAATTTCTTTTGATTGGATTACATTTCATATCGCAGATGAATGGATGAATGATGTTAATATTTCTAATACGGCAGAATTATTAATTGTGTTGTTCTTTTTTATACTCGATAAAATATGGATTACTGATAAAAAGAAAAAGTAATATTACAAGCTTTCTACAAAAAAACTTGATACAATATGAGAAAATATAGAAAGGAGTGTACTACATGACATTACGCCAATGGTTTGAAAAAGGAATGTCCTTTGATACATATGTAAATAATATGAAAGTAAACCAATACGAATTACTACACATTTACAATAACTTCTTAATTCCAAATGAACTTCTTCCAACTTTAGAGGCACGTCAAAATGAAAACTTAAAGGTTATCGTTTTAACCGCAGATTGGTGCGGTGATGCCCTTCTTTGCGTACCAATTATGAAGCGTATTTGTGAAGTTGCTGACATTAAGATGAGCTTACTCATTCGCGATGATCATTTAGAGTTGATGGATCAATATTTAACAAATGGGATAGCACGTGCAATTCCAATTTTTATTTTTACAGATCAAGATGGGAATGAAAAGGCAGTATGGGGACCTCGAGCACCAAAAGTACAAGAGTTAGTTACCTCTATGCGTGCAACACTTCCTAATAAGGAAGATCCAGGGTTCGAAGAAAAACAGCAAAATATGTATGCAGAATTCCGTAAAACATTAGCTTCTGACACATCAATTTGGGAACACGTCATGGAAAATATAATAGAAAAAATAGCAAAATAAAAAACTGCCAAATGGCAGTTTTTTCATTATAAAACAAAGAAATAAAACACCGCAGCAAGAATGAAACGATAATATGCAAATGGTGTTAATTTCACACGTGATAATAATTTTAAGAATGAAACAATCGCTAACATCGCAACCACAAATGCAGTAATAAATCCGCTCGCAAATAACGGAAGATCTGCTGCACTTAATTCACTCCAACTCTTAATTAAGTCAAGACCTGTTGCCGCAATCATCATTGGTACGGCAAGAATAAATGTATATTCAGCAGCTGCTGTATGAGATACACGAGCTAATAACCCACCACTAATCGTAGACCCAGAACGTGAAAATCCTGGCCATAGCGCTAAACATTGAAACATCCCAATTGTGAATGCTTGTTTATATGTAATCTCGTCCAATGTTTTTGCTGTGCTTGGTTTTGAAAACTTCTCAGCGATAATCATTAAAATACCACCAGCAACTAAACTAATAACAACCGGTCCTGTCCCGAATAAAATCTCCTTGATTTTGCTATGAAATAAAAAACCAAGTAAACCTGCTGGAATCATTCCGATAATAATATGTAATAAGTTTAATGATGGCCCTTGTTTTACTCGTCCAATTCCAACTAATGACCATAATCGTTTCCAAAATACAACAACAACCGCTAAAATGGACCCTAATTGCACAACAACTTCAAATGTTTTTGCTTTATCTCCTTCAAATCCAATTAAATGCCCTGTTAGAATCATATGTCCTGTTGATGATACAGGTAAAAACTCCGTCAATCCTTCAACAGCACCCATGATTAATCCAATTAACCAATCAGCCACATTCGTGCCTCCTTAATACCTTATAATGCTTCATTCACACTTTATCATAATACCTCATCTTTACAAAACACGCATCGTTTTTTTCAAATTCACTCTCAATACATGGATACACATTACTTTTCTAAATTCTTATTCAATAGTATGATTAAAGCGGTTTGTTTGTATTTCAGAAAGGAGTATATATGAAAGAAACTACATCAATTTCACAAAAAATAAAACAATTTGTCTTATTATTTTTCCCCATATTCGTTACACAAATATCATTATTTTCCATGAGTTTTTTTGATACTACGATGTCAGGCCATGCGAGTGCTACTGATTTAGCTGGCGTTGCAATTGGAACAAGTATCTGGATTCCAATTAGTACAGGATTAACAGGTATTTTAATAGCGACCACTCCGATTGTCGCTCATCTTGTCGGTTCCAAACAAAAAGAAAAAGTGTCTCACGTTGTGACACAAGCTGTATATTTAGCGATTTTTGTCAGCTTTATCGTTATACTAATTGGTTTTTTTGCAGTTTCACCTATTTTACATGCCATGCATTTAGAACCACAAGTAGCACAGATTGCTAGTCAATTTTTAAACATTATCGCATTTGGTATCATTCCACTGTTCGTCTATACCGTACTTCGCGGTTTTATTGACGCCTTAGGAAAAACACGGACAACAATGATTATCACTTTACTATCTTTACCGATTAATATCATTTTGAACTATGTGCTCATTTTTGGTCATTTCGGTTTTCCTAAACTCGGAGGTGTTGGAGCTGCGATCGCCTCAACAACCACATATTGGTGTATTTTACTGATCACGATTATCATTGTTCGTACGAAAGAACCGTTCTCTTCCTATGGTGTCTTTCAATGTTTCTATCGCCTCTCTATATCTAGCTGGAAGGAATTATTAAAACTCGGGATACCTATTGGATTTGCTATCTTTTTTGAAACAAGTATTTTTGCTGCTGTTACGTTATTAATGAGTAATTTTAATACAACAACCATTGCTGCTCACCAGTCTGCAATAAATTTTGCGTCTCTTTTATATATGACACCACTCAGCCTATCTATGGCAATGACCATTTCTGTTGGATTTGAAGTCGGTGCATCCAGGTATAAAGATGCCAAGCACTATGGCTTTATAGGTATTGGATTGGCACTAGCTTTTGCATTTGTTTATTCGCTCTTACTATTTGTATTTGATGAAAATATCGCTTCTATTTATACAAATAACCCTGTTGTACACGACTTAACGAAACAATTTCTAGTGCTTGCGATTTTATTCCAATTTTCTGATGCCATTGCCACACCAGTACAAGGTGCACTTCGCGGTTATAAAGATGTAAATGTAGCTCTTATTATGACGCTCGTTGCCTATTGGGTCATAGGTCTGCCGCTCGGTTATATCCTTGCAACCTATACACCTTTGGCTGCAAAAGGATATTGGATTGGACTCATTTTAGGATTGGCTTTCGGGGCAATCTTTTTACTCGCTCGTCTATTGCAAGTACAGAAAAAATATATTGCAGTAAAAAGCCGCTAAATAGCGGCTTTTTAACATCTGAAAAATACCAAAAGAACACCTCCTTCTTTTTCGTCTCTCTACTTTTTGAATTCATTCATTTTTTGAGTACATTTATGATAATCTGTAATATTTAAAAAAAAGGATAGGATTCCTTATAAAAGAAAGCTATAATAGATTTGGATATATATACAAAGGAGATTAATTGAATATGAGGAAAATTATGATCGCACTACTATTATTCTTTTCTTCTATGCTTCCTATCAAAGCGGTCAACGCAGAGACAAATCAGCAAGATCATTTGCTAGTCGTCAATGTCGCGACAAATAAGATGGCATATTATGAAAAGGGTAAACTTATTAAAGAGTTTACAGTTGCTACCGGCAAAAGCAGTACAAAAACACCTTTAGGAAAGTACACGATTGTCAACAAAATTAAGAATCGACCATACTATAAAAGACACATTCCTGGCGGTGATCCACGTAATCCATTAGGCGATCGTTGGCTCGGTCTAGATGTAAATGGAACAAAAGGAACAACATATGCCATCCATGGAACCAATAACGCAAATGCTATTGGAAAATGGACAACACTTGGTTGTATTCGCATGTATAATGATGATGTACACTGGTTATTTGACCGCGTTCCTGTCAATACAAATGTAATCGTCACAAACAAATAAAACACAACATAATTCTTTTTTTGAAGAAAAAGTTCTTAATAAAGAACTTTTTCTTCTTTTGCAAGAACATCATTAATTCGTTATAAAGGGATATTTAAACATAGATTCCCTTCTCTTTTCAGACTTTCCCCTTCTTCATCATGATTTTCCTTATTTTTTAATTTATTCCGCTATTCGTGGGCAGTAATACCCCCACTGATTAAAGTTTCACTTTATATGTATAAGTTCTCATTCAATGCTTAGCATACTAAGTGTATATTTCTTTCTTATAGCGCGTAACCTATCAATACAGTGAAAGGAGTTGCAACAATGGACGAAACAGAAGAACAACAATCTCATCAAGAAGAGTTTGCACCGGAAATTTCACCTAGTTATCGTCAAGATGTACATCCCCCCTCTCGTTATTCGAACATGGCGTTTTTAGTAGGAATTGTCGTGTTTGCAGCTGTACTACTATTACTTATTACCTTCGTATATTTTAGATAAAGGACAGGAGGAATATATATGAATAACAACTCAGCAAATTCAAGCAAAAGAGTTTTAAAAACACAAAAGGGCTACGCCGGAGATTCTTTGAACAAACATAGGGCTATTGAAAATGCAAATCTTGATTTGAGTAAAAAGGAGATTGGTCAACAAAACGAGAATTTATAAAGCGAAACTCCCATCATAAAATGTATATAAATCGAATTGAAAGTCGACATAAAAACCACTTTCTTTTTAGGGATGACGTGAGCATCTGGCCATGCATAGAAACGGTCAGGGCCTTTTTCTACCACATGCAAGGTTTAAAACAAAAGGAGAAAGCGAGTTCAAGTCATGTTGTGTTCTACATAGCAGAAACTTGCATGTCGAAAAACCAAAATGCATTTATATAGAATAGCAAAAGAAGTCCCTAATTTAGGGATTTTCTTTTGTATGATTACTTAACGAAAGAGGCAAAAAAATGATAAACTATACGCACTACATTCAAAAAACACTCCCCGATTTACCTATCCATTCCTTTCATCAAGATGAAAGCGGCTGGGATAATGTCGCTATTATCGTAAACGATGATTGGTTATTTCGATTTCCTAGAAAAATTGAATATGCGAAAAAAATCCCTCGTGAAAAACAATTATACGAAGTACTACTTCCTATACTGCAAGCTGGGCAGATAGAAGTACCGAACTATCATATTCTATACGAAAACGAAGAAGATTCAATTCCTGTTTGCAGTTACTATAAAATGATTCATGGCAAACCATTCAAATCATCTTATTTACATAATCTCTCAATCAATGAAAAAGCGCACATTGCCGCGCAACTTGCATCATTTCTTGCTGCTTTGCATACAATTCCTACTACACTTGCAAAAGAATGGGGCTTTCAAGTTGAGAAAACTATTAAATATTGGAAGGAATTACATATAAAACTAAGAGATTATCTGTTTACCACATTTACAATAGAAGAAACTAATCGATTGCATACAATATTTCAAATATTTGTAGAGCAACTATATATAAACTCTTCCTTACAAACCGTTATTCATGCCGACTTAACACATAACCATATTCTATTTCATCCTGGCAAAAAGCAAATTGCCGGCATCATTGATATAGGAGATGCACAAATTGGTGATCCCGCGTTTGATTTTGCTGGATTATACGCTGACTATGGGCATGACTTTACATTAGAAGTGTACAACAAATATACTGCTTTAACGAATAACAAGGATGAAACATTTTTTGAGCGAATTATCTCCTTTTATCAATATAGTCCTATACTCCATGACCTTGTATATGGTTTCGAAACAAATAATGAAAAAATAATTGAAACAAATAAACAACGATTGTTACATATTTTCAACAAATAAAAAGGTGCTTTGTTGCACCTTTTTATTTCATATTTGATATTCTCCTACACATGCTCTTCATTACGCTCTCACCATTAAGAAAGATGATGTACAAACTCTGTACCAAAACGAAGGCATGCTTCAACATCTTCATCTTCTGGCGTTAATTCCACTTTTAATCCTTCAAGTACAACTTTAGCTCCGCGTTCTTGTAATTTTTCAATTAAAGTATCAACAGCTGCCCCGTATTTCGGATATGCAGAATCACAAGAACCAAACACTGCTGCTATTTTCCCTGTTAAATCCACTTTATCCATTTCATCATAGAAATCTAAGAAATCATCCGGTAAATCACCATCTCCCCACGTGTATGCACCTAGTACAATTCCATCATACTCTTCTAAAATAGACGCATCTGGTGATGACATTATATCGATTACTTCAATTTCTTTTTCCGCCTCGCGAATCGCCCCGGCAATATAACCTGCCATTTCCTCTGTATTTCCACTCATACTTGCAAAAATCATTACTAACTTACTCATTAAACTCTCTCCCTTTATTATGTATCTTATATATGTTTAGTGCTCTTACACAAAAATGATATTGATAATTATTATCACTTACAACACCACTAGATTAATTGATAATAATTATCAAAGTCAATATTTTTTTTAAAAATTAATGAAAAGATACAAGCTTGTCCGGGAGACATGCATATATTATAAATGAGCATAGTTCTTTCTTAACCCTCTCTAACGGAAAGAAATAGAAGCAACTGCGAATATCGCAGTTGCTCTTTTTTTATCCTAGAATATAAAGTGAAACTTTCCTCAGTAGTTGGGAATATTACTGCCCTAAAATAGCGGGATAAACAAGAATTGAAGCGATTTCACTTATTGCGGAGCATTTGTTCATTTCCCACTGTTTGTTCATTTTACTTTAATCTTTCAATAGTTCCATTGCAGTTTGCAAGAATAATTGTGCACCGCGAATTAATGCTGTTTCATCTACATCAAACTTAGGATGATGATGCGGATAACATGTTTCTTTATTTCCATTCCCTGTTCCTAGCTTTACAAAACAACCTGGAGACTTTTGTAAATATGCAGAAAAATCCTCTCCCCCCATAGAAGGTGAAAGTGAGGTAATACTTTCTTTTCCAAACAATTTAATCGCACTATCTTCTACTATTTTTGTCACATACAAATCATTTATGACCGGATTATATCCATACCGATACGTATATGCGTACGTTGCATCATGTGCCGCTGTAATTCCTTTTACAATTTGTTCAATAATCCCTTCAGACTCTTGCCTTAAGCTATTCTCAAAGCAACGCACCGTTCCTACAATCATTGCTGTCTCAGGAATAATATTATCGGCTGTTCCAGCGTGAAATTGCGTAACCGATACCACCCGTTGTTCAAATGCATCAGTCCGTCTTGAGACAAGATGCTGTAAATTTGTAATAATTTGTGCGCCAATTACAATAGGATCCACTGTTTGCTTTGGATGAGCAGCATGTCCTCCTCTTCCTTTAATTTCAATTGTAAATACATCAGGTGCTGCCATCATCGGTCCATAGGAAATTCCTATTTGCCCACTATCTAGTCCTGACATTACATGCAAACCAATAACATAATCTACGCCGTCCATAACGCCTGCCCTGACCATCTCTTGTCCTCCACCAGGGTATTGTTCTTCAGCGTGTTGAAACAAAAGACGAATTTCTCCCCCCCAGTCACCATCATATTTTGCTAAAGCTTCTGCCGCGCCTAGTAAAATTGCGGTATGTGCATCATGACCACAAGCATGCATAACTCCTGGTACAATTGATGCATACGGCTTCATTGTCTGTTCTTGAATTGGAAGTGCATCTATATCTGCTCGGATTGCAATAGTCTTACCAGGACCTTTTCCTTTTCGCTTTGCCATTACACTACATGCTGTTGGCCTCATTAAGTCAAAATACGAAAAAGAATGTAATGTATCATATATAAACTGCGATGTATGCTTTTCCTGAAATGACAACTCAGGGTGCTGATGCAAATAGCGTCGCCAATTTCGAATATTTTCTTCAGAAAGATAACATAACCAATCTACTTGAGATGTTTTCATCCGCTTCAACTCCCTATTCTATTTCTAACAATCTTATTCCATCATTAATAACCGTATTCACTTGTTTAATAACAGTTTATGTACTATCTTAGTTAGAAGTAACATATTCTTGTCTCTTTCCATTGCAAAGGAATTACAATTTAATCTGGAATGTAATATAATTGTTAAGTTAGGGATTTTCTTTTTTAACATTTAGTGCTACTATCAGAAAAGAGCCTTTCCGTCTTGCATTTACCTAAAATGTGGAATTTTTGTGTTTTTCAAAGCGATGTAGGTTATGATACTTACATACGGATACTATTTCTATAGAGAGGGACAGACATGAAAACATTAAAAGAAATATGGTCTCAACCACTCACGCAATGGATTGCAAAAACTTGTTACTACCTTGCGATTTTATTTGCTTTACTATGGTTGTATGGATTCCAAGATACAAATACAAGTACATTTATTTACAATGAATTTTAGGGTGGGAGCGTTATGAAGTTATTAGAACAGATTGAAAAGTGGGCGCTTGAAACGCCTGACCAAAACGCCTTCGTTTGGCGAGATGCGAAAATTACGTACAAACAATTAAAAGAAGACTCTGATGCATTAGCACATTGGATTTCTTCTCAATATGAAGATGATCAATCACCAATTATGGTATACGGACATATGCAACCAGAAATGATCATCTGTTTCCTAGGGTGTGTCAAAGCTGGTCACGCATATATTCCAGTAGACGTATCAATTCCTGCTGATCGTGTATTGCGCATTGCGGAAAGTTCTGGTGCAAAGCTGCTGTTATCTCCAACTGATGTTACAATAGCTGATTTACCAGTTCACATTATTGATGGAAACAAATTAGAAGATATTCTTCATACTCATAAAGGAAATATCCCAAATCCTGAACATGCAGTAAATGATGAAGACAACTTCTACATCATTTACACATCGGGTAGTACGGGAAATCCAAAAGGTGTACAAATTACGTATAACTGTCTTGTAAGCTTTACAAAATGGGCGGTTGAAGACTTCAATTTACAAACAGGACAAGTCTTCTTAAACCAGGCGCCTTTCTCGTTTGACTTATCTGTTATGGACATTTATCCATCATTAGTAACTGGTGGTACACTATGGGCAATTGATAAAGATATGATTGCACGTCCAAAGGATTTATTTGCTTCTTTAGAACAATCAGATGTACAAGTTTGGACATCTACACCATCCTTTGCAGAAATGTGTTTAATGGAGCCATCTTTCTCAGAAGGTATGCTTCCAAATATGAAGACATTCTTATTCTGTGGTGAAGTATTATCTAATGATGTTGCAAAAAAACTGCTAGAGCGTTTCCCAAAAGCTACGATTATGAATACATATGGACCAACAGAAGCAACTGTTGCGGTGACTGGTATTCATGTAACAAATGAAGTAGTGGAGAAATATCAATCTCTTCCAGTCGGTTACTGCAAATCAGATTGCCGTATCATCATTATGAAAGAAGATGGCACAGTTGCAGCTGATGGTGAGAAGGGTGAAATCATCATTGTTGGTCCAAGTGTAAGTGTTGGATACTTAGGAAGCCCTGAATTAACAGAAAAAGCGTTCACTGTTATTGACGGCGAACGTGCTTATAAAACAGGTGACGCTGGTTATTTAGAAAATGGTCTTCTTTTCTATAACGGTCGTCTCGATTTCCAAATTAAGCTACATGGTTATCGTATGGAATTAGAAGAAATTGAACATCACCTTCGTTCTTGTTCATATGTGGAATCTGCTGTTGTACTTCCAATTAAAAAAGGTGAAAAATACGACTACTTATTAGCAGTTGTTGTTCCAGGTGAACATTCTTTTGAAAAAGAATTCAAATTAACATCTGCGATTAAAAAAGAACTCAATGAACGATTACCGAATTACATGATTCCACGAAAATTCATGTATCAATCTTCTATTCCAATGACACCAAATGGAAAAGTAGATCGTAAAAAATTATTGAGTGAGGTTACAGCATGACCCCATATGGATCATTTTATTTTTTCGCTATTGTAGCTATTTTACTTCTCCCAACAATTGTTGCCGGATTAAAAGGTAAAATGCTCCGCAAATACAATGCTGTTGCAACGCTTATTATACTAGCGATTATCTTTTCCGATAAACCTAAACAAGCGATTGCACTAGCAGCATTTGTCATTTGGCAATATATCCTGATTCGAGGATACTTAACATTAAGAAAGCGTGATAATAAAACAAGCACGTTTTATATAGCCATTACGTTATCAATTTTACCGTTGATTCTTGCAAAGATCGCACCGTTCATTCCAGATTTAAAACTCGTTTTTTTTCTTGGAATATCATTTGTAACGTTTAGAGCTACACAAATGGTTTTTGAAATTCGTGACGGTCTGATTAAAGAAGTATCATTCTTTAAGTTTTGGGAGTTCGTGTTGTTCTTCCCAGCGATTTCATCAGGACCGATTGATCGTTATCGACGGTTCCAAAAAGATATAGAGAAACCACCGAGCGCTGATGAATACAAAATGATGTTACATACAGGCTTAAACCGGATTTTCCAAGGTTTTCTCTATAAATTTATTATCGCTTATTTAATTAGCAAATATTTGTTAGATACACCGTTCATAAAACAAGATACATTTGCATCCGTTTTAACTTATATGTACGCGTATAGTTTCTATTTGTTCTTCGACTTTGCAGGCTATAGCGCATTTGTTATCGGTGTAAGTTACTTGATGGGCATTAAAACACCAGAAAACTTTAACAAACCATTTTTAAGTCGCAACATTAAAGATTTCTGGAATCGCTGGCACATGAGCTTGTCGTTCTGGTTCCGCGACTTCATTTATATGCGATTCGTCTTTTTTGCGACAAAGAAAAAGATTATAAAAAACCGATATACGATTTCCTATATCGGCGCATTTTTAAACTTTTTCATTATGGGAATTTGGCATATTACTGGCCAGCATATTTATCAATATATTGTGTATGGCCTATATCATGCTGCTTTGTTTATCTTGTTTGATATTTTTGAACGTCAAAATAAAAAACATAAGTTTTGGCCAAACAACAAGCTGACACACGTCCTTGCTATTGTAATTACGTTCCACTTTGTTTGTTTTGGTTTCTTAATTTTCTCAGGACATTTAAACAATTTAAACAGATTTTTTGGTTAATAACTGCTTTTCGTGTTAAACCGTTAAACAGTTACTCATAATAAACTTTTGGATATAAAGGAGAATATAAAATGGCTGAATTTAAAGATCAAGTATTAGATATTTTAGAGGAAGTATGTGAAAATGACATCGTTAAGGAAAATACAGATGTACAATTATTTGAAGAAGGAGTTCTTGATTCTTTCGGTACAGTATCGTTATTAGTAGAATTCCAAGAACGTTTAGGCATTGAAGTGTCTATTTCTGACTTTGATCGCGACGAGTGGGCAACACCAAACATGATTATTAAGAAACTGGAAGATATGCGATGAAAAAACCAACGTTTGGCCCGATGCTTCTAGCATTTGCTCTTTTTTGCGTGGTGTTATTTATTCCACCACGCTTCCTTTTACCACTTATCGGGGAGCAAAAGGTCGACGATGCCGCAACATCTTTAAAGAAAGAAATGTTTCAAGGCATTGCACTGCAACAAAAGATGCTAGACAATCCAAAATACCTTCCGATGTATGGTTCATCGGAATTTTCTCGATTGGATGTGTACCATCCATCGAACTACTTTAAAGTAAAAGATCAAGAATTTACACCGTTTCTTATCGGTCGCGGTGGAACACAAAGTCTTACTCACGTATTAAGTCTAGCTTCCTCAATGGATCAGTTAGAAAATCGCAAAATTGTCTTTGTCCTTTCACCACAATGGTTTGTAAAACAAGGTTTAGATGAAGTGCATTTTGCACCAAACTTTTCGTCTCAACAAGCGTACCATCTTATCTTTAACAATGACTTAAAGCCTGAGATGAAAAAACAAATTGCTGAGCGCTTATTAGAATATGAGATTGTTCGAAAAGATACACTCTTAAAAACTTCTTTAGAAGGAATTGTGTATGACGATACAAACCATAATATGAAAGCGGCGGCTGCAAAACCATTTGCATACGTATATCGTAATATTTTAGACCGCAAAGACATGGTTGCATCAATATTTGATATTAAACCGCAAAAAACACATTTAGATCCTGAATTAAAATCGCTTGCTTGGGAAGAAATTCGTAAGCGAGCAGAAAAAACTGGTGAAATAGAATCTAAAACAAATCCATTTGGCATTGAAGATCCATACTATAACAAAGGGATTAAGAAAAAATTAGAACGTCTAAAAGGTTATCGAGCAAATGAATCATTCAATGAATCACCAGAATATGACGATTTCCAATTAGTCTTAGACATTTTAAAACAAACGCATGCAAAACCATTATTTATTTCTGTTCCCGTTAATGGTCCATGGTACGATTATGCTGGATTCCCGAAAGAACGCCGTGATGTATACTATAAAAAAATAAATGAACAAATTGCCAAAGCTGGATTCCCAGTTGCAGACTTTTCAAGCCATGAATATGATAAGTATTTCTTAAAAGATACGATGCATTTAGGTTGGAAAGGCTGGGTATATGTCGACGAGGAACTTCAACAGTTTTATAAAAATAACTAAAAAGAACGCTTGAATTTTTCAAGCGTTCTTTTTTACTTATAGATCGTACTTTGTAATTTTGTTAATGTTTCCTTTGTCTCTTTAATCACTCGTATTATAATTTGCTGTGCCTCTTCTATTTGTGCTAAAGGTGAAGCTTGCCCTGCCCAAAGTGACATATACTCACCATTATTTTGTTTTACTGCTGCTTGGCGGATTTCTGTTGTTAATGCATTTTGAATTGGGTACGCAGGAAATTTCTCTTCTTTATTTTTCAATTGTTCGATAAAAGCATTTTGAATTCCTCTTGCATACTTACCTGAAAATGCACGCGTCATTGTCGTACTTTGGTCTGTACTCTTTATGATTGCTTCTTTATGTGCCTTATGAGCTGCACTTTCATAGCAAGTTAAAAATACTGTGCCCATTTGTACTCCTTCTGCACCAAGTGCATAGGCTGCCACTACTCCACGGCCATCCATAATTCCACCTGCTGCAACGATTGGAATGTGAGGAATAGCGTCAACAAGCTGAGGAATCAGTGCAGTTGTTCCAATCATAGAATCTTGTTCTTTTCCTAGAAACGTTCCACGATGCCCTCCTGCCTCACTACCTTGTCCTACAATAATATCTACGCCTAAATGTGCCAATACTTTCCCTTCTGCCACATTTGTTGCCGTACCAATTATTTTTATCCCCTGTCTTTTTAACAACTCTATTTCTTCCTGTTTTGGTGTATCAAAAGTAAAACTAAAAACAGGTACATTCTCCTCTATAAGAACTTTCAGCTGTTCTTTATAGCTCTCCGGTAACTGTACCGTTTGCTTTACTGTTTCTAATTGCAATTGTTCCCGAATAGGTTGTAGTAAATGTTGTGCTTCTTCTACTTGTTTTTCATTCATTTGCATTTCTTTTGTAATAAACAAGTTCACCGCAAACGGTTTATCTGTTAACTGCCGAATCGCACGTACTGCGAAGCGAATTTGTTCAGAGCTCATATATCCTGCACCTAATGTACCTAATCCCCCGCTATTAGACACTGCAGCTACTAACTCTGGTGTTACAACTGTTCCTGCCATCCCGGCTTGAATAATAGGATATGTAATTTGTAGCTTTTCACATACTCGACTATAAAACATTTTTTTCTCTCCTTTCTCTTATAAATTCTTGTCCACCAAAACTATTTCCTTCTTTCCTCAATTATTGAAGACACACGAAATGAATATAGTGTAAAAAAGGAGGGAATTTGATGCAGTACCCTGAACCGTTACAATACGGAGATACCGTTATGATCATCGCTCCAGCAGGTCCGCCATCTATAGAGCACATTCTTCAAGCAAAACAAAAGTTCGAAGAGATGGGCTTATTCGTTATCATCGGAAGGAGTGTACAAGAAAAACGAGGCTATTTAGCTGGAGATGATACCGTTCGTCTTCATGACCTACACGAGGCTTTTACAAATCCATATGTAAAGGGTATTTTTTGTGCGAGGGGGGGATATGGGACTGGTCGCCTTCTACCTTCTATTAACTACGAACTCATTCGAGATAATCCGAAAATTTTCTGGGGCTATAGCGATATTACAGCTTTACACATCGCTTTTGGGCAATTTGCAAGGCTCGTTACTTTTCATGGTCCTATGATGGAGGAAGTTGGCAAGGGGCTTGATACTCTCTCTTTTTCCACATTCAAACAACTTTTTCATCCATACTCTATTATTCTCAAAGCAGCAGCATTTTTTCATTCCGTCAATTGTTGCATCACCGCTCCTCTTGTCGGAGGAAACTTATCTGTAATTACAAGTACACTAGGTACACCGTACGAAATTGATACAAAAGATAAGTTATTATTATTGGAGGAAATTGGAGAAGAGCCTTATCGCGTTGATCGTATGTTAAATCAACTACGCTTAGGAAAGAAGTTTGAACAATGTGCCGGCGTTATCTTTACAAGTTGTCACAACTGTACATCTTCAAAATCATCTTTATCTATTTCTGAAATTCTATATGATTACATTGTCTCTTATAATATTCCACTTTTGTATGACTTACCAATTGGTCATATACAACCAAATATAGGATTTCCTCTAGGTGTCCCTGCTACAATAAATGGAAGACAAAAAACACTTTCCATTTATTCCGGTATCCACTGATTCGCTTATAATATAGAGCACGACTTCTTCTTATATTTACAATTAGTTCAAACAAGCTAACTTTTACAATAGTTATGCCTCAGCGCTCATAGAAACGGTCACTGCCTTTTCGCAAAGTTTAAAACAAAAGGAGAACACGGGTGAAGGTCCTGGTGTATTCTGCATATCAGGGATTTATTATCTCGCATGAACCACCCAATTCTTTCAAATGACCTTCATTGTGGAATGAACAAATACTGATAGAAGTTTCACTTCATCTGTTAGAGTTATAGACAAAAGAGAAGCGATATGCTTCTCTTTTGTCTATACATTTATTTTTTCTTATTCTTCTTGTTATTACTATTGTTTTTATTATTTTTATTGTTATTCTTACTGTTATTTTTATTTGAGTTATTATTCTTTCCCATCTCTACCATCCCCTTCTTGGTCAAGCTACTATACTATATGACCCATAGGGAAAATGGTAACGGCACCTTATTGATAGTAATTAAAAATTCTTCCTGAAGAAATATCAGCAATTTCTGGAGGTGTAAATGTTTTATCAAGATCTGTGCCAATATTTAAGACTGCTGTTGCTTCCGCATCAATGCTATCAAATAACTCTTTTCCACGAATCGTAATGACAGGTACATCTTCAGGCAGTACGGCTTGTAAAAATTCAAGCTGTGTAAAAAATGGTAAAATCCATCTTCCTTCCCCCTGAAAATAGCGTAAATGCACTGTTCCTTGTGGATCTCCTTCTTTTATATCAACTGTTCCTGCAACATAAACGTATGTTGTTAATAACGTTTCATAAAATTCTTTTTGCTTGTTTTTATCTTCATCAGCTAATGCTAATAATATTTCTAGTTTTTTTATTGGAATATGTGCCATAAGCCGCCACCCTGCTTTCAAAATTATTGTAATGTAATTATACAAAATATTCTCATTTTTTTCTATAAAATTATTTTTTACTATAACATCAACAATGATATTTCTGGCTGTAATTGAAACATTGGGCAACGGTTTCTCACATTGTCTCATCGGAAGCGTCATTACCAACTGATATTGAACATGTCTTTCCTGAATACATTTTTTTGTTAATTTTATTCAAAAAACACGTAAAAACCTTTTACAAAAAGCATAAAAATGTTTTATTATGTATTAAAATACAAAACTAAGAAAGGAGTACCACAGTGAAAATTTGGTTTTATGAAAAAACAAAAACCACGGACGATTTGCTTGGTATTTGGGATAATGTTCCAACTATTCCGCGAATTGGTGAGAAAGTAGAAATTTTTAAAAAAATACGCACTGTAACAGACATTAAATATATAAAAAACGGTAATAACTTTCATGTTGAAATTCTTATCTCCTAAAGAAAAAAGGCTCTCCATTTTTCTTTAGGAGAGCTTCCCTCTTTCATCTGCTTTTTTAATCACAACTGTATCATTAACTAATTCCACTTTTACATAATCACGTTCTTCTAAACCTAAATGATTAACTGCTTCATCCGGTAATTCAACAGCCATGTAGCGCTCTGTGAATACCACTTGACTATATATAGCTTGCTGTGCAATCAAATCAGCTTGTTTTTCTTCTTGAATGATTCGTAATGATGGCAGTCCAACTTCTTTTACGGTGCGCCAATTACGACGAATAAAGGGAACAAGCCATAATAAACTAATAATGATAATAGCAAGACCAACCCATAAATTGCTCTGCGCTTGCAAATCAGCAATTTTTACTGGTTCTTGTGCGCTGCCATCGGTAAATTGAATAATGCTAACGACAATATTATTTAAAGCGTGCACGATAATATTTGTCCATAAGCTTTTCGTCTTAATGTATAAAAGGCACATAACAACACCAAATAAAAATGCACCAATCACATCAACATGACCGAATCCAAAAATAAGTGAAGAAACGATAATAGCACGTTTCACACCCCACTTGTACGCCATTCGATTTAAGAAAAAGCCCCGAAAGATCACTTCTTCCATAATTGGAGCAAATATACAAGCTGAAATGACACTTAAAATCTTTGTAAAAGTAGTACTCATATCAATAGCATTTCCATCACTTAACAAATCAACAAGAAAGTTAGGAATCAGCTGAGCTAATATGTAAAATTGAATAAAAGATATACCGAATGAAAAAATCATTCCCATAGCCGTAGCAATTAAAATGAGTTGCCATGGAATAGATGATGGTTTATCAAAAAAACTTGTAAATACTGCATTATGTTTTTTCATCTTATAAAACAACCACAGTAATGGAAAAACAAAGAAAACTAAAGTATCTGAGACAAATTCGAATAAACTATTTTCAGCACCTATCATCCCTAATGGAACATATGCAATGAATGTGCCTAAAATCATCCATCCAAAAAAACTGCGAAGTCGAATTCGTGAAAATGCAAGATTAATAGAAAACACCTCCAACATGATATATTTATATTATAGTATCAATATGCTGTAATTTCTTCCTTTATTTATCAACTTAGCTCTGTATAACCCTACAACTCCCCAAAATAAATCCCCGCTTAAGCGAGGATTTATTTTTTATAAAACATCTCGTTTTTGGAACAATGCACTAGAAGCAACAAGTAAAACAGCAAAATGAGCTAACACAAATAACAAGGAAGTTGTAAAGCTAAACTCTGAAAATATTGGTTTAGCCCCCTGACTCAGCAACTCATTACTATCATACATATTTAAATTCAAGTGGAACATTACAACATATTTTGCTATACCTTGGCCAAATTGAAATATTAGCATTTTTAACATTGACTCTAAGAAAAAGAAAAATAGTGTAATAACTAATGGTAAAACTGATTTTCTAAAAATATTAGCTAGTAAAAATGCAACTGTTGGATAAAACAATATCGGTAAAATGTTATACGCAAAACGTTTTAATAAAATTGCAAAAGTTATCATTCCGGTGTCCCCGCCAAATGCAATAAGACCAATTAACATGGCTGTAAGTAAAGAAACAATACATACCAATAATATAGCTAAGAGAACTGTAATATACTTTGAAAATAATATCATAACTCGTTTTCTTGGTCGAATTAATAATTGTTTAATTGTTCCTTTTTGAAATTCCTCTGTAATTGTGCGGGAAGCTAGCGTAATTCCAAAGATTGTTGCAAATGTAGCAATCATACCGATATTTTGCTCCGCGAACATCATAAACCCTTCGATTTTCAATTCAGGTGGGGCCCATTTTTTGAGAATAACTGCTTCTGCTATTTCTAATACTGCTAGCACGACTAACAAAATATACATACTCTTTTTCGCATGTAACTTTAAAAATTCATTTTGGATTAATTTCATCACTATGCTTTCACTCCCCCTGTAACTGCTAAGAATTCATCTTCTAATGATTTATTTTGAACTGTTACACTGTACACAAGAACATCAGCATACACTAAATTTTTCACAAGCTGCGGAATTTCCTCTTTTATAACAGACACAATAATTTTCTTTTCTTGTACGGTTCCTTTTAGCAGTTCATTCGCTTTCTCTACTTGATCCACTTCAAACGCTACCGTAATTTTCCCGTCTCCTTTTACCTGCTCATGTAAACTGTACTCTTGCACAAATTGTCCATTCTGAATAATAACGACACGATCACACATTAGCTCTATCTCACTTAATAAGTGGCTTGATACAATGACTGCAATGTTTTCTTCTTTTGCTAAACGCTGTAAGTAATCGCGAATTTGACGAATTCCTGCTGGATCTAAACCATTTGTCGGCTCATCTAAAATTAAGATTTGGGGATTATGTAATAGCGCTTGTGCAATCCCTAATCGTTGTTTCATACCAAGAGAATATGTTTTTACCTTTTTATGAATCGCATGTTCTAATTCAACAAGCTTTACAATTTCAGCAATTCTTTCTATAGAAATCGATGTTACTGCCATATTCGCAAAGTGCTTTAAATTTTGCATTCCTGTCATATATTCATATAGTTCAGGGTTCTCTACAATCGCTCCAATATACTCTAATGCTTTCTCACGCTTAGTACGTATACTGTGACTACAAATTGTAATATCGCCTTCTGTTACTGAAATCAGCCCTGTCATCATCCGAATTGTCGTCGTCTTCCCGCTCCCGTTTGGTCCAAGGAAACCGTACACTTCCCCTTCCTGTACTTCAAACGAAAGACCACGAATAATTTCAGCACTGCCTATTTTTTTATGAACATTTTCTAATTTCACTACTACATTTCCCAATGCCTATTCCTCCTTTAAACTTCTAATTTTTTGTCGATAATGTAGGATGTTATAAATATGAAGAGAACGGTCGATAACAAAGTAAAGCATACATACGAAATACTTGACCCTTCATTAAAATAAAATGACGTTTCGAAAAAACCATTTTTATCCATCAATCTAATACTTTTTGTGTAAAATGCATGCTTATCTATTTTTTGTAAAAATTCAGTTATAGAGAATTGAGCCCACCCAAGAATTACGAAAAAAAAGAAAAATAATACCTTATTTAATACGGAGTTCACTTTAAAGAGTTTTATAATTACAATTATGAAATATACAGAAGCCAAAAAATTCGTTAAATCTATAATCAATAAAAAGATAGAAAAGAAATGATGCAGCAACCCAAATTTATAAAAGTATTGTATCGCTCGTTGAAACTCTCCATTTGTATTTTTCCCGTAAATATCTAAAGAAAAAAAATGAACAAATCCTAAAGCTATTACAGACAGCAAAATAAACATTATCGTAAAAAACAATAGGTTGGCACATATATATTTTTTAGTAGGAATAGCTGTATAACGAATCATAGAATTTTTTAACATTCTTCGAAAAGATAAGATTACTATTAAACTAATAGAAAATACTGTTATGCTAAATAATAATATAAACAAAACTAATATTATATCTTGTTTTGTTGGGGTCATATGCTTAGCAGAACCCATAAAATTAAATAAAAGAATAAGTGAAATCGTAATAAATCCTACGTAAATAGCCCATATTTTCTTTTTATTACAGTTATATAAATAATGAAGAAGTGGATTCATTGTCCAAAAACCTCCTTGAACAACTCGTGTATTGCTTTTCCTCTTTGAAAACGAAGATCTTCTACATTTTCATATAAAACAATCTCCCCATCTTTTAAGAAAATCACTTCATCAAACAAGTTTTCAATTTCACTAATTAAATGAGTAGAAATTAAAATTGTACAATCCTCGCGATAAAATTGAAGAATTAACTCTAGTACATGCTCCCGTGAGACGAGATCAATTCCGCCCAGTGGCTCATCTAGTACATATAGTTTTGCATTCCTTGAAAAGGTTAAAATAAGCTGTAGTTTTTCTACCATTCCTTTTGATAAAGCATTAATTTTTTCTTCTAATGGAATTTTCAATTTCGCAATTGTATCCACCGCTTTTTGAATATCAAAATCTTCATAAAAATCACGATAAAAAAATAAAACATCTTTTACAGTCATCCAGTCTTCAAATATCGGACGGTCAGACATGAATGAAACAATATTTTTCGTTTCTCGATTTACCTTCTTACCAGCAATGAAAATATCTCCTTGAGAAGGATGCTGTAAACCGACAATCATTTTCAGCAACGTCGTTTTCCCGCTGCCATTATCTCCAACAAGACCAATAATTTTTCCTTCTGTTATCGTTATGTTTACGTCTCTAATAACAGCTTTTAAATCGTAACGTTTCCATAGATTTTCTATTTTTACTAATTCTCGCATCTGTTCTCTCCCTTTTTTTCTTCTAATGAAGAATAAAGAATGGACAACATTTCCTCTTCTGAAAACCCTAAGTTGTTCATTCCATTTATAAAGGCATGAAGCAACTCTTTTGCCATATCCTTTCGCAGCTCCATAATTTTCTCTCCTTCAGTTGCTACATATCTTCCCATTCCTCTACGCGTCACAACGATACCCTCGCGTTCTAGCTCTTGAAATGTACGTTGAATTGTATTCGGATTCACTTGTAGCTCTCCCGCTAATTCACGTACAGAGGGAATTTTACTACCAGGCGCTAAATGACCTGTTGCAATTTCCTTTTTTATGTATTCCATCACCTGAATGTAAATAGGGATGTTTGGAGAAAATTCAATTTTCATTTCTTCCTCCTAATGTCATAGTGTACTAATCAAATAGTACACTATGACACAAAAAATGTAAATGTTTATTTGGAATATATTTGATATTATCTTAAAAATTAACTTTTATATACCCTAATATATAAATACAAATTAAAAACCTGACATAAACCCCTTTTCTTTTTAGATAGTCGAGAGCGTCTGGCCATGCGTAGAAGCGGTCAGGGCCTTTTTCTGCCACGTGCAAAGTTTCAAACAAAGAGAGAAAGAAAGTAGCAGGTTATTTTTTGTTCAGCGTGGCGGCAACTTGTGTGCTGGAAAGTCAAGTTGGATTTATATATAATTGCTCTTCATAAAATATCATCAGCAACATCAGACGAAATAACAATGTTATGTAAACTTATTTTCCATAAAAAAAGAGCGCCCTATACATATAGAGCACTCATCTTATTAAAAGTTAAATACAAAATCATCATCTGATAGTTTTTCAACATTTGTTGCTTTTACATAACCATTCCCTTTTACAGAGAAAAAGTCATGGTTTTTCGTATCCGTACGTAAGCCATTTAACACAATTGGATTAATTTCTTCTTCTTCAAAGTGCGGTTCTAATCCTAAGTTCATAAGCCCTTTATTCGCATTGTAACGAACAAAACGATTTACCTCTTCCACAAGGCCGATAGATGTATAAATTTCGTCTGTATATGCAGTTTCAATTTCATACAGTTCCATCAATAACTCTTGTGTTTCTTTTTGTACTTCTTGTTGTTCTGCAGCAGAAAGCTCTGCAAAAACTTGCTGTGCTAAAATACCGACGAATACGCCGTGGATACTCTCATCCTAACATGTTCATACAAGGTCGCTACTCTTGTACCGCTTTTACAAGCAGCTTACTGTTACCAGTAAGTACAGACTATATCACCATCCATATAGGATGTCCCCCATTTCGAGCACCTATCGCTTGTGCCCTACGGTTTTCACCTAGTCGTTGAACGTTCCTTTAGATTATCTAAAGGCTTCGCTGCTGATTGCCCTAGCTAACTTGCTTCATTTACTGATTCCTTTTAAAGAACCAATAACCACCAATTAACTACAGGGTATCCCAGCAATTAGAGGGATTTTCTACTATCTATTGCTAGATAGAGCCGCAAATGTTTTACGGATAATGAGATTAATGATTTCACCGCTCGCCGTTAATTTTCCTTGCCCTGCTAAATACAGCGGATAGAAGAATCCACTATAGAACAAGTAGCTTTCTAAAAATACACTTGCTACCATTGCCATGTATAGCTCTTTTTTCGTTACTTGAGGCTGTAATAAACGACGGTAGTAATTTGTAATGATACTTGATTTTTTCTCAAGTAATGGATGAGTATCTACCCATTCAAAAATTTCATCAATTTCTTCTTCACTTGCGAGTGTTGTAAAAATATGACTGTAACTTTTCGCATGCACTTCTTCCATAGCACCCATGAACGCAAGAACACTTTTTGCTTGTAAGTTTTCAAGATGCACAAGAATTAGCGGCATTCCCTCGCCGCCTTGCTTTGTATCTAGAAGTGTTAATCCCCCAAGTACACGCTTATAAGCAATTTGTTCTTCCTTAGATAACTGCACCCACGTATTTTTGTCAGAAGAAACAGCGATCTCCTCTTCTGTCCAAAACTGAGCGATGTTTTGCTTCCAAAACATTAAACTAAAATCGTCTTCTTTCTTGTTCCAGTTTACCGCGCGCATTGAATCGCCCCTTTATTATATTGTTGCATCGTTCTAACGTGCGGTAAAACTTCCATTTCATAATGAAAATCTAACCGCACGTTAGAACGTAAATTTCATAACTAAGCATGAGCAGGATTTTTCTAACCCTGCTCATGCTGTTTTATATGATAAATATCAATTGTATGCTCTTCTACTAAAAGAATACATTATACTGTGCAGGCTACACACTCTTCCACACTTAATTTACGTGTTCTTGTGTAGTACAAGCTCTTTAATCCTTTTTTATGAGCATAAATATAGTAACGTGCTAATTCACGAGTAGAAATATCACTATTTACATACAGGATTGTACTAATCCCTTGGTCAATATGCTCTTGAATTTCTGCAATTAAATCAATGAGCTTAAACTGATTCATATCATAAGAAGATTTATAGTACCAGAACGTATCTTTTGATAAATACGGCATTGGATAATATGTCGTTGCATTTGCGTACGTTCTTGATTCAATTTGGCTTACGATTGGCATTACTGATGATGTCGCATTCTGCACGTAACTAATCGATTGTGTCGGAGCAATTGCTAATCTATATGAATTATATAAACCATGCTTCTGTACTTGTTCTTTTAAGTTTGTCCAATCTTCTTTTGTTGGAACATGAATTCCTTCAAATAATTGCTGTACTTTCTCAGTTACCGGACTATAATCCGTTGTTTCATACTTCTCAAAGTATGTGCCATTTGCATAATCTGACTTTTCAAAGTCTTTAAAGGTTTCACCTTTCTCTTTTGCAATTTCCATACTTTTTTCAATGGAGTAGTAATTTAGCATCATAAAGAATGTACGAGCAAACTCTTTCGCTTCTGCACTTTCATAAGCAATTTTATTTTTCGCCAAATAACCGTGTAAGTTCATTGCTCCAAGACCGACAGAATGAAGCTCCTCATTTGCTTTTTTCACAGTCGGTGCGTTCGGAATAATTGTCATATCAGAAACAGCTGTTAAAGCTTCCATTCCCGCATGAACCGCTTCACGTATTTCTTTATTCTCCATTACGTTCACGATATTTAATGACCCTAAGTTACAGTTAATATCACGACGAATAATATCATCTGTACCATAATCATTAATTTCAGATGTTTCTTGTAACTGGAAGATTTCAGTCTCGAATGTTCAACTGAGGTCGCTACTCTCAGCCCGTTGCTTACACAACTGCTGTATGTCACCATACAGGACAGACTATATCATCACCTACAGCATAACCTGATTAGGTGCTCCGCTTTTCGAACGCCAATTGCTTGCGCTCTACTCCCATATGGGATAGTCGTTAGGCTTTTACTTATCTTATTTTTTCAGAAAGTCTCTTATCATTTCATGCTGTCTATCTTTTAATTGTACCTATACAAAACGATAAGATACCCTCTGAATACAATAACTTACTCTAAGATAAGATTTAGCACGGTAGGTTACCTCATTTTTGAGGCTTTCCCCGTTTAACGGAGTTTTCGACTAGTATTTCTACTAGAAGGTGCTACATAGTTAACACAAGTTCGACATCTTCACAGTTCCAATACCCTTTAACGGATGCTGCTTATTCGCATTTGATTTAAACATTAAGTATGGATAACCAGACTCAAGCTGAATCATTGCAATTTTAATGAGCATATCGCGCGTGCTAATATCAAGCTGTTTCTTCTTGATATTTGGATTACTCATCAGTTCGTCATACATTTCATCAATGTCGATATCATCTAAATGTTTTCCGTACTCTTTATACACTGTATAAGGTGCGAAAACATGGAATGGTTCGTTTTTCTCAGCAAGCTCAAAGAACTTGCTTGGAACGATAATTCCGATGGAAAGAGACTGAATACGGCTCTTCTCGTCGGCATTTATTTTTTTGGTCAACGCGTCTTCATATTTCTATGAAGGTTGGACTATATCATCAACCTGTAACTGGCTGCCTTGCACTTCGACTGGTGCCTATCTCCAGCCTACTCTACTTGCTTTCGTCTACTGACGTGCGTTCGATAGTCTCTACACCTTCTTGCTAGATAAGCACTTCTAACAAGCTTGGCACGGTATTACCTGCTATCCACTTATAATGGACCGTAGGCTCTCTTAGTCAGCTTCTTCGTGAGCTTTTTCTCTACTCCTTATTCAACTGATACCGTTAGCCGCTAATGCGACACCCTAATGGCTAGGTTCACAAGGTTTTCTCATATACATTACTGTATAGAGGGACTACCAATTAATCCAAAAACTCAATAATATCCCAATGGAAAATATTTAAATATACAGCTCCTGCACCTTTTCGTTGCCCCAACTGATTCGCATACGAAAACGAATCTTCAAGTAATTTCATAACTGGTACAACACCACTTGCTGCGTTCTCGATACCTTTAATTTGTTCACCGCGTGCTCGTAGTTTACTCAAGTTGAGCGCTACGCCGCCGCCGATTTTTGATAACTGCATCGCTGTATTAATATTAAACCCAATCGAATTTAAGCTGTCATCCATCTCTAACAAGAAACAAGACACCATTTCTCCTCTTCTGCTTCTTCCTGCATTTAAAAAGGTTGGTGTCGCTGGTTGATAGTTTTGTTTTACGATCATACTCGCGAATTGCTTCGCCTTCTGGACGTTTCCTCGTCCTAAATATAACGATACAATTGCCACGCGATCAGGATAACTTTCTAAGTATTGTTTTTGATCATTCGTTTTTAACGCGTAATCTTTATAAAACTTAGATGCTGCCATATAAGATTGAAACTCGAACTTTTCGCCGTATGTGATATCATATACAGCTTCCACCTCGTCCATCTTATATTCACTTAACACATCATAGTAGTAATCATGCTCTAACATATACTCGATGCGTTCAGCCACGCTATCAAAATGAACGGTATTCTCTTTCGCCTCTTCCATAAAGACTGCTAGTGCCTCTTTATCTTTGTGAAGCTGATAGAACCCGTCCTGCATTTGCGTGATCTCATTATTCAATTCAATGTGTCGCAATCTCCAGCACCCTCTCTTTAAAAAATTCTACATCTTTATTTGTTCCAGATAACTCAAATTTTGATACAATCGGCACCTCATATCTCGTTGCAATCTTGTCTGCACTTGCCCCAAACATATCTCCCCAATTGCGATTTCCGCTTGCAGCTACTCCTTTTAAGCGTTCATGATTACGTTCTAAAAATTCCAAAACACGTTCCGGCACATTTCCAAAACCTGTTGTATACGTAATAAGGACATATTCTTCATCTAATACGAGATTTTCATTAATTTGAACGGCCGGCATATTTAATTTGTGAATGAAACGCTTCACGTTTCCTGTCATAGAATCATATGCAATTAACATCTCCGACCCTCCTTTTACATCTTTTTACATCATGTTCGTTCTTGATGAATTCTCTATATATTGTATTACTTTTTAAAAAAGGACACAAGATATATGTATAATTTCTTTCTTTTTAAAAATTTGTTTTTTCGACAAAAAAGGCCGATCTTTTTTCAATACAAAGAATATGAAACAACATTCTAAAACACATGTCAATAAAGTGTATTTCAAAAAAGTTGTCAACGGATTTACCCACATTTCCAAAAAAGTTCATCGTATCAAATTGTCAAAAAAAGAAACATGCATGCGAAAACTATTGCTCATTTGTCATAAAAAAACGAACAGTTTCCCTATTAGAAACTGTTCGAAACCGGTTACACATTTTTTCTATATATAAGTTAAAACTTTCAATTCCCCTTTTTTAGTGCACGTTTAAACATGCTGCTGTTTTAATTAAACGTTTGTACGCGCACGATATCGCTCAAAAAAATATGATAGAAACTCTCATCTTTACATTGCATCGTAAAAACAGGTGATTCTTCATCGAAATACGCAATCGTACCTTTAACTTTTTGAATAGAGTTTTGAAGTTTTGCGACTACAAGCACAATTTGTTCTTGTTCATATGCTATTTTTAATTGCCCTATGATTTCCTTCATTCGCTTTCGCTTTTCGGGAAACATAACCATTCCAACAAATTTCCTTCCTTTCTCATCTTTCCAAAAACAGTCCCAGTGTGGAAGTATTCCTTGCTTAAACTCTCCCAAATAAACTCCTCTCCTTTCTCGTTATCCGACTCTTAGCAAGCTTTTTAATAAGCAATTCTTTTCCTTATGAGCGCGGCGTTTCCATATATGTATAAATGATTTTCCCACCGTGCTGTGCGTTACCTCGAAAATGTTTAAAATCTTCTCGTTCTACTAAAACTTGGCGAAATGTATAAAACACTTCTTTTGACACAACATATTCTTCTATTTCTTTATTTTTAAGCTGATCTAAAATCATATTTACTTGTTGTTTATCCACGCTAATCACCTTTCTGTCGTATTTTTACTTTACGACCACTTTTAAATATATCCAATTCACTCCTAATACAGCAAATCATTTCGTATCATGCTAACTCTTATGATACAATAAAATGGACACTAGGAGGGATAACATGATTCGGAAAGCAAAACAAACAGATGCTAACGCAATATCTCCTTTATTGTACAACGCACTGCATGAAATTGCTGAAAAATTAACAGGTAGCACAAATGAAACAGAAGTTCTAGAAGGTTTAGAATATTGGTTTACGAAAAAGCAAAACCGACTCAGTTATGAAAATTGTTTTGTTGAAGAACGAAATGGAAAGGCTGTTGGTATTATTGTAGCCTACCACGGAAGTGTCGCAACTAAACTAGATGCCCCAATTGTGAAACGGTTACGAGACATTAAACAAGATTCTTCTATTATATTAGAAAAAGAAGCAGAAGAAGATGAATATTATATTGATACTCTATCTGTTTCATCTACATATGGCGGACAAGGTATCGGTTCAAATTTAATTCTTGCTGCTGAAACACACGCTCAAGAAGAAGGGCATGACAAAATTTCTTTACTAGTAAACTTAGAAAACAAACCTGCATTTTCTCTTTATAAAAAACTCGGCTATACACAAGATAACACACTTATGCTTGTGGGCGAACCATATGCTCATTTAGTTAAACATATATAATACAAAGGCACAATTATCAAATAATAATTGTGCCTTTGTATTATATGTATTACACCTATTATACTTTATGTATACGTTACAAACACATTTCCTTCTGTCACTTCATGAAACGTATAAATTGTACACCCCCATGGTTTATTATGAAATAGCAGTGGTCCACGCCATCCACGCGTACTTAACTCTTTACCAATCATCGCATTAAAATAACTGTGCCCAATAAGCGTAACTCGCTGATATACATTTGCATATCCAACTAACACATCGGCCGCTTGCTTCGCTCTTCTCTGTACTTCTAAGTAAGATTCAACATCCCTCGAATAACCAATCATCCAAAATGCTCGGCTCAAAAACATCCATACTTCCGGCTTACACTTTATCCATTTCGGAACGGGTAAAATAGAAGGAACAGCAGCTTCGTGAAAAAGGGAGTTCTGCATAAAAATAACATTGTTAGTCAACATCGTTGCTGATTGAACAGCTTTTTTCTGATCACTCGATACAATAAATTTAGAAGATTCAACCACTTCAATTGCTTCAATTGGAATTTCTACTTCTCTCATAATATCTTCATGCTCGTATCTTTGTAGCCATTCTTGAAATTCTTGTACTGTAATCGCTTTCTTTTGAACACTAGAGCTTCCATGACGTATGAAAGAAATTTGCATCTTTCTCACTCTCCGTTCAACATTTTCCTTATATAAATCCATTTTAATTTTTGGCCATCTTTGTCTTTCCTCCTAGGCCCTGACCGCCTCTATGTATAGCCAGATGCTCTCGCCCGCCTAAAAAGAAAGAGGGTTTCTATGTCGATTTTTTAATTTGGATTTATATAGAAACACACTTATATCATTCAGCACTTCCATCTTCATGACTAGAAAAAGAAGGAACGCTATCAACGCCCTCATAGTATATGTATGTTTCATGTTCACGAATCATTTTTAATTTCGTATATGCAAATAAAAACAACACAATAGCTATAAAGCTTCCTACAATCTCAAATACCATATTATCCTCTCCGTTTCAGGATGCTCTTATATTCACCTTACAATAAATATGCGATTCTTACTATAAATCAATTGTGAAAAATTAGTATTTTTTTCAAAAAAATATCATGGAAACATTTACAAATGAGAAAATATCGTTCAAAATAAAGGGAAATACAAAAAGAACGAATCTTGTTCTCTTTTTCGTAAAAATGTAACAAGGAGAGTTGCTTATGAAAATCGCAGAAGCTGGAGATATCATTGAATTTAAAAACGGTTTACAAGGGCGCGTTCAAAAAGTAAATAAAAACTCCGTTATCGTTGATATAACAATTATGGATAATTTTAGAGAGCTAGATATGGAACCTCTTACTGTTGTCAATCATAAAAACTATACAATTATTACGCAACATACATAGAATACTAGAAAAGAGGGGGCAAGCCCCCTCTTTTCTTAACGATTATCTACTGTTTCTGGATATAAATCATGATTCATTAAACGATATTCAGCCATTTTTTCATATTTTGTACCTGGACGCCCATAGTTACAATATGGGTCAATAGAAATACCACCGCGTGGTGTAAACTTGCCCCATACTTCAATATAACGTGGATCCATTAGCTTAATTAAGTCATTCATAATTACATTCATACAGTCTTCATGGAAATCTCCATGGTTGCGGAAACTAAATAAATATAACTTTAAAGATTTACTCTCTACCATTTTTTGTTCTGGAATATAACTAATATAAATTGTCGCAAAATCTGGTTGGCCTGTTTTCGGGCATAAACTTGTAAACTCTGGACAATTAAATTTTACAAAATAATCACGATTCGGATGATTATTATCAAATGTCTCTAAAATTTCTGGGCTATATTCAAATAAATATTTTGTATTTTGATTTCCTAGTAATGTTACATCTTTTAAATCTTCATCTTTTCTTCCAGTCATCTAAAAATCTCCCTTCACTTATACACCGCGTTTATTTCCCCACACTAAAGCGTGGAGCTGCGGTAATACTTTTGCATCATTCATTTCCTTACATTGCACAGCTTTATCAATAAGCCACTCATATTTCATAAGAAGACGCTGAATTAATGAAGCATCATCCGTCGTCTTCGTATCATCATTTCCAACTTGTAAGAAAAACGGAATGTGTGGATAACGTTCATGCACTTCTTTTGCATATACAAAATCTTGATCATCAAATACAACCACTTTTAAGCTAAACTCTTTTCCGTCTAACTTATCAATGATTGAATCTAACATAACAAAATTCGTTGTCATCTTTGAACTCGGCGGCTTCGGCGAGATTGTCACCTCATCTATATGAAGCAACCAATCTTGCCATTTACTTCCTTGCGTTTCAATTGCTGTACGAATTCCGTTCTTTTTTAATAAAGAAATCAATTCTCCTAAATGCTTCAACAGCGCAGGGTTCCCACCTGAAATCGTTACATGTGAGAAATTTTCACCGCCAATTTGGACAAGCTCAGAAAAAATTTCTTTCGGCGACATTTGACGAATTTGCTCTTTCGCAGAACCGTCCCATGTAAATGCAGAATCACACCATGCACAACTATAATCACAACCTGCTGTGCGAACAAACATTGTTTTTTGGCCAACTACCATTCCTTCTCCTTGAATTGTCGGTCCAAAAATTTCTAACACAGGAATGTTACTCACCCATCATCCACTCCCGTCTTACTTCTGCATAGCTTGTTGGTGTTTCAAATAAGCGCACAAATTCCACACGTGCCCCTTTATATTCATTTTGTCGATCACCCTTTGTTAGTGCCTCTTCCATTTTCTCAAAAATCCATACAACCATATTTTCAGCAGTTGTATTCATAGCTGGAAGTGTTTCATTTAAGTAACGATGATCTAAATATATTTCAATTTCATTTTTCCAAATTTCTTTTATATCACCAAAATCAATCGCTAGGCCAATTTCATTCACATAACCACTAATTCCAAAAATTACTTTATACGTATGGCCATGAAGGTTTTTACATTTCCCTTCATAACAGTGCAGGTGATGTGCAGCATCAAACGTAAATTCTTTACTAACCATCACACGCTTATTATGATACTTTAGTTGCTTACGCTCAATGTCTTGATCTATTTTTTGTAAATTTTCAACAATGCGAAATCCAAAAAAGTCTTGTGTCATTATGCTTTCGCTCCTTCACGCTCTTGTACATATTTATCAAGTCCTGCTTTACGAAGCTGACACGCTGGACATTCACCGCAACCATCACCAATAATTCCGTTATAACAAGTTAACGTCTTTTCACGGACAAATTCGAATGCCCCAAGTTCGTCTGCTAATTTCCACGTTTCCGCTTTATCAATCCACATAAGTGGTGTATGAATAACGAATGGATAATCCATCGATAAATTTAGTGTAACGTTTAACGATTTCACAAATACATCACGACAATCTGGATAGCCGCTAAAGTCTGTTTCACACACACCGGTTACAATATGACGTGCCCCTACTTGTTTAGCTAACACAGCTGCAAACGATAAAAACAATAAATTACGTCCATCGACAAATGTCGACGGCAACTCACCATCTTCATGTGTAATTTCCATATCTGTACGCGTTAACGCATTAGGAGCCAGCTGATTTAATAAGCTCATATCAAGTACAGTATGCTTCACACCTAATTCTTTTGTAATTTCTGCCGCACAGTCAATTTCGAGCTTATGACGTTGATTATAATTAAACGTCACTGTTTCTACTTCTTCAAACTGTTCAAGTGCCCAAAATAAACATGTTGTACTATCTTGACCACCACTAAAAACAACAACTGCTTTTTCCTTTTTCATTTCACTCATTCTCCTCTTTTTTCGACTCGAAGAAGAAAGAGCGTTCTTGAACTGTCATACTAAAAAAAACAAAACAATATCAAAAAGGACATTGTTCTCTTCTTAGTTTTTTATAGAGGGAGTTCGCGAACCTCTCCCATGCTATGCATGGATTGTCTTCTTTAACTTTCATCTTACATTGTAACATACCAAGTATATGAGTGAAAAACGTCTATTTTTTCTGTTTTTTCTAAAAATAATATTTCATTTTCTTCCATATTAATAGTATGATAATTTTATATACCAAACCTTTATTTTTCGCTACAAGGAGGTTTTAAAGCTGAAGCTTTTTATTATGTACCTCTTCTTAAATATATTATTTATTCTAGTTACAATGTTGATTTATCATTTATTTTGGAGCGAAAAAGGAAATCGTTCTCCAAAGCTGAATTCGTTTGTATTTATTCTCTCTTGCAGCATTACCGCTATTGTCTGTATGTCTTTTGCTGCAAAAGTTGATTACGGTTTTCAATTTGACTTACGACATATTGTGCTCATTGTCGGAACATTATCTGGAGGACCAGTAGCAGGTGGTGCAATTTTAGGTGTTATGAACCTTTATCGTTTTTTTATTGGCGGAGGCGGCCTCATACCTTCTTTTATTGCATCTCTCACTTTGTACATTTTTCTCATTACAACATACAAAATATATATAAAAGGGAAAATCAAAACAAAAATGTATTTAGCTTTTTTTTACAGCCTAATATACGGTATTAGTTGGATTCCCTATTTTTTATCTATCGTTCCAAATCCAAAGGACTATACATCTTATATCGTTACATATGAGTTATGCACAATTATAGGAACAATTTTAATTTTATACTTACTGGACGTATTACAATCACAAGTCCGTCTTGCAAAAGAACTTGTGAACGCCGAAAAATTTCAACTTATCGGTGAGATGGCTGCTTCTATTTCACATGAAATTCGAAACCCTCTTACATCAACAAGGGGATTTCTTCAATTGCTACAATCAAAAAACTATTCAGAACAAGAACAACTGTTATATTTAGATATTGCTATGCGTGGTATTGATCAAGCAAATCATGTATTAACAGACTACTTAACATTCGCAAAACCAAGTATTGAAAAAGTACAAATATTACAGTTAGAGGAAGAGTTGCTCCATGCACTTACGCTCATGACACCATTAGCAAACCTTTCTAACGTTCGTATTCATTATACGAAACAAAGTAAAACATTTTATATAATAGGAGAAAAACAAAAGCTCAACCAATGTCTTTTAAACATTCTAAAAAACTGTATTGAAGCAATGCCAAACGGCGGGGATCTTACATTTACCTTAACACCTGCTAATAAACACATCCAATTACATATTCAAGATACCGGAATCGGTATGAGCAATGAACAAATAAAACGCCTTGGTTCCCCTTTTTACTCCACAAAAGAGAAGGGAACAGGCCTTGGAATGATGGTTGTCTTTAGTGTTATAAAAGCAATGAATGGAAAAATTTACATTTCTAGCAAAAGGAACATCGGAACAACTTTTCTTCTTACATTTCCCTTAGCGAAAAAAACGTAATGCAACTGCATTACGTTTTTTTCGTTTCATCCACAAGTTCTGCAAAAGTTTTCACTTTCCCATGCGGCTGCTGATGTTCTTTTCGTGCCTTCCATTGTCGTTCTTGCTCCCGTTTTTTATTTCCCATTATTTCAACTCCTTGTAAGATGTCCTTATATATGTTCCAACATATGAAGTAAGAATATACATATACTGAGTGGTGTAAAAAACCATAAAAAATCCATCAGCTAGTAAATCAACTGATGGACATTTTACTTTATCCCGCTATTCGTGGGCAGTATGACCCTCACCAATATTCAGAGAGAAACAAAGAAGATAGGTGAGGATAACTGCCCGTAAATGCCCGATTGGTTCTACTAACCATCAGAACACCACTGATGGAAGTTTCACTTTATCTTTGCAAAATTGCATGTTTTGCTTCTTTTAACTGTGTCAGATGACGCTGTTCATGTAAGTCTAAGAATTGTACCCACTGATATAAATTAAGCTCATCAAATATAGGATGTTTGAGCGATTTTTCAAATAGTTCTTTTTCATTTACAATACTATGCAGAACATGTAAAAGCTTTTCTCTTGAACTTTGCAGCAATTGCAGCATTTGTGCTTTTTTCATTAATGTCTCTGTTGGTTGCATTTGTTGAGGGGCTTCTCTCTTTCTTGTTCGATCGAGTGTAGCTTGAAGGTCTTTTGGTGGAACAACTTTTCTTTCAGTTTTATGAAGCGCATATACTATAGCAGATGTAACAGATTGTTCAACAAGATGAAGATGATGTAACACTTGCATAATGCTCCATTTATCACGGCGCGGCTTCGTATTAATTTCTGTATCTGTTAACATTTCAATTTCTGATAAAAGCATCTGTCTCGTAGATGCCATTCCATGTAGCAACGTTTCCATATTCATATTTGCATAAGATTGCATCATATTTCTCCCCCCTTATTTGGTTAAAAAGAGGCGCTTCTTTTCAAGAAACACCTCTTCGTTTAATTATTCTAAATTTTCTTTTATTATCTCATTTTTCCCAATAATTGTCGATTGTAAATCCATAAAAAATAATGAATATTTTTTACAATTTTGTGTCATCTACTCCGTTCAACCAAGCATGAATCTCATCGATTACACCTTTCACACACCCATCAGCAAATGGTGATGTCAAATTTGCTACTTCAACTAATTGTAAAAATGATTTACTACCGCCTTGACGGCAAAGATGAACATAATCTTCCCATGCCTCTTGACGATTCTCTCTAGAACGTTTCCAAAATTGGAATGCACAAATTTGTGCTAACGTATAGTCAATGTAATAAAATGGTGAGTTATAAATATGTGCTTGGCGTTGCCAAAAGCCACCGCGCTCTAAATAATCATTTTCTTCATAATCACGATGTGGTAAATACTTTCTTTCAATGTTACGCCACGCTGCTTTTCGCTCAGCTGGTGATGCTTCTGGATGTTCATATACAAAATGCTGGAATTCATCAACAGATACACCATATGGTAAAAATAGCAATGCTGAACTTAAATGTGAGAAATAATATTTCTCTACATCTTCTTCAAAGAATAATTTCATCCATGGCCATGTGAAAAATTCCATACTCATAGAATGAATTTCACACGCCTCATATGTCGGCCAGTTATATTCTGGAATTTCATAGTGGCGGCTTTCATATACTTGGAAAGCATGTCCTGCTTCATGTGTTAACACATCAATGTCACCAGACGTTCCATTAAAATTTGAGAAAATAAACGGTGCTTTATAGTTTTCAATATATGTACAATAGCCTCCGCCAGCTTTTCCTTTTTTAGCAACAAGATCTAGTAAATTATTTTCTAACATAAAATTAAAAAATGTATTTGTTTCTTCTGACAGTTCTCTATACATCGTTTTGCCATGATTCACAATCCAATCTGCATCACCTTTTGGCACTGCATTACCAGATGGATATTCAAAGTTCTCATCATAATAAGCAAGCTTCTCTACTCCAATACGAGCCTGTTGCTTTTGTCTAAGTTCACTTGCAACGGGAACAATATAATCGAGTACTTGTTTGCGGAAATTCGCAACCATCTCTGAATTGTAGTCTGTACGATACATTCTTGCATATCCAAGCTCAACAAAATTATTAAAACCAAGTTTCTTCGCAATTGTCGTTCTTACTTTTACAAGTTCATCATAAATACGGTCTAATTCTTCTTCATGCTCTGCTAAAAATCCATAATATGCTTCACTTGCTTGTTTACGCATATTACGATCTCTGTTCTCCATAAACGGAGCAAGTTGTGAAAGCGTTCGTTCTTCTCCTTCAAACGGAATTTTAGCTGCTGCTAATAACTGTGTGTATCCAGAAGACAATTTGTTTTCTAACTGCAAATCTGCTAATACTTCATCAGAGTATGTTTTCATTTCAGCCTCTGCAAGTGCAAATAACTGTATACCATAATATTCTTCTAACTGTTTTCGAAATGGAGATTGTGTTAATGCCTCGTAATATTTTGTCACATAGCCTTTCACAATTGGTGAATATTCATCAAAGAAATCTTGCTCTTCTTTATAGAATTCATCCATTGTATCTACACTATGACGAATATAACATATGTTATACATAGTGCTAAAATCATTACGAATTGCATTAATCTGTGCAATTATTTCTTTTTGTTCTTCCAATGCTTTAGCCTTCTTAAACTGCTGTAAAGTCTCTGTAAACCTGTTCTTCACTTCATCCATATTTGGACGCTTGTATTCATAAGTTTCAAACGACATAGAAATAACCCCTTTCTTTTCTAAAAAACATCCACTTACTATAATTCCATATATTTCGTAAATTCCCTTTATTCTCTCTAAATCTTAAGATATAGAAATCCTTTTTGATTTTTCTACATATAAGTTGCTGCTATGCATGACCAAATACTTCCTCCCAACTAGAGAGGCGATTTTATGTCAGTTTTTCAATTTGTACCTATATAGAGGTCTTACTGCCCACGAATAGCGGGATAAATAAAAAACTTTGAAATACATTCAAAGTTTTTTATTATTTCTCATATTTCCCTATCTTTTTTAACAACATTAATAGTTGATCCTTTTCATCCTTTGTTAGCATGTGAAATGATTCATGAATGACTTGCTCATGGTTTGGAAAAATACTCGAAATTAATTGTATTCCTAGTTCTGTTAAATGAGCATAAATTACACGACGGTCATTATGGCAAGGTTTTCGCTCAACAAGTCCCTTTTTCTCTAATTTATCAACAACATATGTAATACTACCGCTTGCAATTAAAATTCTTTCCCCAATTTGCTGCAATGGTTGAGTTCCCTTATGGTATAACAGTTCTAGTACAGCAAACTCAGTTGGATTTAGTCCATTGCTTTGAATAGACTTATTGGCAATATCCATAACAGAGCGTTGTACGCGTGATAAAGCAATAAATACTTTTAACGATTTAGAAACATCTTCTCCTTCATACTGAGATGTCATAACACTTCCATCCTTTACTAAATTTCTTTTCAAATAAAAATCATAAAAAATACTGTCATGCTTCAACATATTACAACAAAAAACAATAAAAACACTACACATTTGAGAATGTTTATATATAATGAAAATAAAAACAAAAGGAGCAGCAATTTTGAACGTAAAACTACGTAACACATTTTTATATATTTTACTTGTTATATTGCCAACCCTTTGTATTAGCTCTATCTTGTTTTTACACCAAAAATATAAAATGGAAAAAGAAAATAAACAAGCAGCTCATACAGTCGTATTTTTATATAGAGACTACTTAGATCGTTATCTAGGAGAAGCAACATCTGCATTAGAAATGCTTGCGATGGTTATTAGCGCAAAATCGCAAAATGATAATGAAATACAACAAGTTCTCCATAGTACAGATGAAAGCGACGAACGTTTTTCCGGCCTGTATTATGCAAATACAGATCTTAAAGTTACATTATCATCATTGGGATTAAAAGATTCTATCGATATTACTGATCGTTCTTATGCAAAAGAAACTTTAAAAAATAAACAGACGACAGTTTCATCTGCAATTACAGACCGTGCTTCTGGACATAAAGTGATTGTGATTGCCACTCCTGTTTTCAATAAAAACAAAGATGTTTCCGGACTGCTATTAGCAACCCTACGGTCTGACTACATTGCAACGTCTTTAAATGCAATTAAACCAAAATATCACTTTGAAGTATTGGATAAGTATGGAATTACATTTTTACACGATAATAATCCTAAATTCGCCCCCAAAAACACACAACAAATTACTATTCCATTAACAAGATTACCGTGGAGCGTTTCTATTTATCCATTACCTATTCAACAAAACGTTTTATATCGTAACGTCTTTATGGGCTGTTTAATAATATTATTTCTTATGAATATTTTATTTTTAGTTATAAAATACATTCTTCTAAAAAGGCAAACAAAATTGGAAAGAAAACAAAATGAAGTACAAAAACTAGAATTAGTTGGTTCCTTCGCTGCAAGTACAGCTCATGAAATCCGTAATCCTCTTACAGGCATTAAAGGACTTGTTACTCTTTTAAAAGAAACACACACAAATGAAAAAGATCAATTTTATTTTTCCGTTATTGAACAAGAAATCGAAAGGATTAACGAAATTGTCAGTGAATTCCTTATCCTTGGAAAACCAACTGCTATTATTGAAAAAACATACGATTTAAGAGACATTGTAAAAGCAGTTTCATTAATTATTCAATCCGAGGCAAATTTACATAACGTACAACTTTACATAAATATGTCTGAAAATCCACTTCCTATTCGCTGTTCAAGCGATCATATTAAACAAGTTATTTTAAATATTACAAAAAATGCTTTTGAAGCAATGTCATCAGATGATACATTGACTATTACAGTCGAAGCAAATGAAAGTATGGCACAATTACAGATTATAGACACAGGAAAAGGAATTCCGAAACATATCCAAAAACGTATTTTTCATCCATTTTTCACAAACAAAGATACAGGAACGGGACTAGGACTTGTCGTATGCAAAAGAATTATTGAAATGTATAATGGTCAAATTACAATTGAAAGTACAGAAAATATAGGAACAACAGTATACATTATACTCCCGCTCCATTCACAGTAATCATCCCATTTTCATACGGGATGATTACTTCATAAATGTTGTCCAAAACGCATTCGCTTTCTCATTGTGTGTCACTTTAAAGAATGATGTTTTTATCATGAAAAACCATTTCGACACCCTGTTCTCTTTGTAACTTTGATATTTCACAATAAGCTTATCCAATTCTTGACTTACTTGAATTGTCTCCAAGCTATTAAATCCACTTGTAAGCCCTAAATGGATCATTTCTTCGCGCTTCACATGAATATCATACAAAAGCTTGTCCATTGTAGATTTCCTTTTTGCTACAAACATGCGTATCCCCCTCGATATCCTTTCATAATCTGTATTTTATTCCTATTAAATACGAACGTTCAGAAAATTAAACATTTTCTCCCTATAATTTACAAATCTTTATCCTCACCTTGAGAATTATTACAAATTATTCTATCTTTGTAAATACATTCGCAATAATAGACATTTTTTTTGTTTTATTTTAACAAAAAGTCCAATCAAACAGAGAATTCCCGCTTTTTCACAATTTTACTTTCGACATTTTGTGCGTTTAAATTCATTCAAAACGTAAACGATAACAGTAGATTATCATTTATCCCGTACTAACGAACCCGATTGGTTCAATTAATCGTCAGTGGATGAAAACCCCAACTATTTATGGATGCTTTGTATTATATGAAGGGAGAATTTTACATGCGAAAATATATGATTATCTTTTTCCTTACCGCACTACTGCCAATCGTAACTTTTTCTGTACCAGCCTATGCTCACACAAATAAAGTAGCGATTGTCATTGATGACTTTGGAAATAATATGAAAGGAACGGAAAAAATGTTATCACTGCCTATCCCATTAACTGTTGCAGTTATGCCATTTCTTCCATCTACAAAACAAGACGCAACGTCAGCTCATCAAAAAGGACACGAAATTATTATTCATATGCCAATGGAACCCGTAAAAGGAAAAAAAGAGTGGCTTGGACCAAAAGCTATTACAACTGATTTAAGTGATGATGAAATTAGAAGTCGTATCAAACAAGCAATTAAAGAAGTTCCGTTTGCAATTGGAATGAATAATCATATGGGTTCAAAAGTAACTGCTGATGAAAGAGTGATGCGCATTATACTATCAGTTTGTAAAGAACATGGTCTCTTTTATTTAGATAGTAAAACAAGCCCGAACAGCGTTGTAAAAAAAGTTGGCGAAGAGATTGGTGTACCTATTGTAGAAAACAAACTATTTTTTGATGATATATATACTTCAACTCACGTAACAAAACAAGCAAATATTCTCTTGCAAAAGGTAAAAACTGAACCTATTATGATAGCTATTGGTCACGTTGGTCCTCCAGGTGAAATTACATCTTCTGTCATTAGATCTTATATTCCTAAAATTCAAGAAAAAGCTGATTTTATCTTTTTATCTGATCTTGTATCCCCACCTCCGCCTGTTTCTTCACAAAAATAGAGAGAGGCTTCTGCCTCTCTCTACTTTTAAATACGGTCTACATGACTAACTCGAAAACCTTTTTTCTCTAGTTTCGCCACTAACCTTTCTAACTCTTTTTGATTCAAATCATCTGCAATATTAACAATAAGACGTCTAATATATTGATCACCATTATCTAATGTAAATAATCCACCAATATTATACAACTTTAATAATGTGCCAAGCTCTTTAATTATTCCTTTCGACTCATGCTTCGCTAATGTTAATATATACCCACCGGTATTCATTCCAAATGAGTCTTCAATCACATCAAAAATATTAGAATGTGTTAAAATACCTATAAATTCATGATAATCATTTAGTACAGATAAAAATGGTAGTCTGCGAATTGTATAAAAAGCTCTAAAGAAAGAATCACGTTCAAAAATAAATGCCTGCTCATTTTTCATTAGCTCAAAAACACTTTCTTTTCTTTCTTCTTGCTCCTTACATTTATTCTCCAACACATCCACTTTATAAATAATACCTTTAAATGCTTTACCGTCCTCCGCTAAAACAGGAATCGCTCTGTATCCACTTCGTTCCATTATCTCTAAAGCTTGCTCCGCATCTTCATTTTCGAAGCAAGTTACAACTTGTTGCTTTGAAAGAAAATGATATTTAACTCGCAAAATACGTTCCTCCCCACATGACGACATGTAATCTATATATAATAAGGAGAGCCATATTTTATGAGTAAAACTTCAGGGATAAAACGCTTTCATTTTTTAATATTACTTCCTACCTAATCCTAATTCTCTTTAGGTACTTCTACCTAAAGAGAATTAGGATTACATCACCGAACTTTTTGTCCCTTTAATCATTAACAGTTTTACATGGTAGTTCATTAAGTACTCTAATCCCTCTAACCATTTTTTCGTTTCTTCTGGCGTTGTTCCCCATACAATTAATCCATAATTGTGAACAAGTACTGCTCCACCACCTTTAGTAAAGCAAGGCACACTCTCTTCTAACAAATTTGCAAATTTACTTTCATTTTCTACAATTGGAATTGTAATACCTGTAATGCCTTCTTTCCCAAAAACACGTTCTACATTCCTCTGTTCAAATGTTACTTCCCCTTCTTTTCCATATAACTCCGACATTAAGTGACTATCAACTGTTTGTACTTGTAAAATACATTCCGCCTGACTTTTTTTATAAATATCTGCGTGCATAAATGATTCAGAAGCCGGTTTCTCATCAATCGCAAATACTGGTTCACATGTACTGTTAACTACAATAAAATCATCTTCCACAAAGAGACCTTTATCTTTTCCCTCTATATTAACTAAAAACGTAAGCGGATCTTTAGACGTACGTATCGATAAACTAATTTTTGTCCCATAAAACCAATCGCGAAGAGCCAATTCCATCTTAATATCCCGTAATTCTTTCCATTTCTTTAAAAACAATAACACATTGTCACCCCCGTATTGTTATCTTCTATTTTTATGTAAAAGGCAGTATTTTTAGATAATTCGAAAAATTTAATTGAATTATCACATGAGAACACCTTTTTGTCAATATGCTTTTGCCGTGTTCCCTAAACTTTATCCAAATAAAAAGAGCCCTATTATAGAGCTCTTTTATTTATCATAATTTGCAGCATAGCATTCTTCTCTTGTTCATTAATAATGCGTAATTTCCGCAGTATATATGCATATAAAATGATCTTATCATGCACTCTTTTCTTCACCTCTACTCCCTTCTTTCCTTTAACCAACTTTTTTTCTATTGGTAAATTATATGAGCAGTAAGAGAAAAAGTGTCCTTTTTTTGTAAATTCAACTTCTTGTGAATGTTGTTTTTTTCCATATATATGCCTATACTAAACAATGTAATTTTAAATTAAAGTTGAGGGTTAAAATATGAACATTATTATTAGTACGTTAAACGCAAAGTACATTCATACAAATCTAGCAATTCGTTATCTTAAAGCCTATGCCCAGCCTGAATTTGATTTAGAGATGGCTGAATATACGATTAACGATCCTGCCATGAATATCGTTACGGATTTACATAGGCGCAAGCCGGATGTAATAGGATTTAGCTGTTATATTTGGAACATCGAAGAAACAATTGAAGTCATTCAAATGCTCAAAAAGATTAATCCAAATCTTATTATTTTTGTTGGTGGTCCAGAAGTTACATACGATGTGCCACATTGGCTAAAACGTGTTCCTGAAATTGATTTTATTATTATTGGTGAAGGAGAAATGGCTGTAAAAAATCTTCTATTTGAAATACAAAGCACACAGCAATTTGAAAATCTTGACGGTATTGGATTTAGAAAAGATGATGGTACCTACGTAATCAAACCACAACGTGAAAAACTAAATTTAAAAGAATTACCATCTCCATATCGTTTCCCAGAAGATATTCCACATTTAAGTAAACGCATTACCTATATCGAGACGAGCCGTGGTTGTCCGTTTAGCTGTCAATTTTGTTTATCTTCTATTGAGGTCGGCGTCCGTTACTTCGATCGTGAACGTATTAAAGAAGATATTCGCTATTTAATGCAAAATGGTGCACGTATTATTAAATTCGTCGATCGTACTTTTAACATTAGCCGTAGCTACGCAATGGAAATGTTTCAATTTTTAATTGACGAACACGTAGATGGAACCGTATTTCAATTTGAAATCACAGCTGATATTATGAGGCCCGAGGTCATTGAATTTTTAAATACACACGCTCCCCCAGGTTTGTTCCGTTTTGAGATTGGTGTACAATCTACAAATGATCAAACAAACGACCTTGTAAAACGACGTCAAAACTTCGAAAAATTGACAAGAACAGTTACAATGGTTCGCGATGGACAAAAAATCGCACAACATTTAGACTTAATTGCAGGACTCCCTGAAGAAGACTATCAATCCTTCAGAAAAACATTTAATGATGTCTTTGCTTTAAGACCAGAAGAATTACAACTTGGCTTTTTAAAATTGCTGCGTGGTACAGGACTTCGACTTCGAGCAAATGATCATCAATATATATACATGGAGAATGCACCGTATGAAATGCTTGGAAATAATATACTATCATTTGATGATATTATTCGAATTAAACAAGTTGAAGATGTATTAGAAAAATATTGGAATGCCCATCGTATGGATAACACTGTGTCATATGTTGTATCCCATGTATTTGATACACCTTTTGACTTCTTTCAAGAATTTGGCTCTTATTGGGATACACAAGGATGGATACGAATTGGACACCAACTAGAAGATTTATTCCAACGCCTGTATCAGTTTTTACAATCAAGAAAAACTGCAAAACTCCATATAATTAAAGGGTTAATGACAATTGATTATTTACAAAATCATAAATATCGCCCACGTAAATCATGGACAACAGAACAAAGAAAGAAAGAAGAAGTAAATGCCTACTATAAAAGAATTTTAGAACAACCAAGTATTCTAGGAGATAAATTTGCTGTTCTTCAATTGACGGAAAAAGACTTGTATAAACACACGATTGTAGAGCATATACCATTTGATTACCACCATTACATGAAGCATGGTGAACTGATTTCAAACCCTTCTTTCCTTGTTGCCTACTACAATCCGAAAACGACACAATGTGAATTATACGCAGCCGGTAAAGGCACATTCTCAAAATCAATCTAAGTATAAAAAAATGAGACGTTTGTAAAAACGCCTCATTTTTTCTTACCTTTTTTTGAATTACGATTTGCATATTTTGCAACATCTTCATTTTCGTACTCTACTGCAAATTCCGCATCTGGCAAGCTTTCTTTTGGAGTTTGATTGTTCTTTGCAGCTGCGTTACGACTCACCTTTCGTTTTACCATACGAAACACTCCTTACTTCTTTATATAAAGTGAACTTTCCAGTAGTGGAGGTTTCACTTATTTCCTTCGCTTTCTCTTTTTGTTTTAAACCTTGCATGTGACAGAAAAAGTCCCTGACTACTTCTATACATAGCCGGCCCTACCTAAAGAGAAAAAGGATTTTATATAATGCTTGTAATACTAATATGGACATCAAGACCCCACTCTATAAATGGTAACTGTTAACAAGTTGTGAATACGCAATGTGAGGAAATGCTATAAAACAGGAAGGCCTATACACCTTTCTATATAAATACAAGTGAAAACCTGACATAAAACACTTTTTTTAGATGGGCGAGATCATCTGGCCGTGATAGAAGCGGTCAGAGCCTGTTTTTTCCACGTGCTATGTTTAAAACAAAAGGCCAAAGCGAGTACAAATGAGGCTATATTCTGCATGGCTGCCTTATATGTCGAAAAATTAAAATGGGTTTAGATACTTTAATACACAAGGAGCGATGAATGTGAAGAAAAAGCAACCTATCGACTCTCCGATTCTTGATGAAACAATTCCGCATCAAATGAATTTTCCTTCGTTTAAAGGAACTGGCATCACAATGCAACAGCCATTCATCAATGAATATGACGTGATTATTGGCGATAGCCAATATAACTCAGAAAATAGCCCTCTAAATCATTGGAACGATGATATCGATCCTGCTATTATGTCTGGAAACCAATGGGTACATCCAACTAATGATATCGGTTGGATTGCTGAAGAAAACCAAGAGTTACTATCCAAAAATAATAGTGATGCAGAAGATATTTTTATGCATCCACAGTTTGGTATTAATGATTAATATAGAAAAGCGATTCTATTTTACAAAATAGAATCGCTTTTCTTATCCAATAATAATCCGCTCTTTCGGATATTTATATCGAGGAGGTCTCTCTCTTCCCCCAATCACCAATATGAACGTTAAAATACCAATCCGCCCGATAAACATAAGCACAATTAATACTAACTTTCCAATTGTTGTGAGTTCTGATGTAATCCCTGTCGATAATCCAGTCGTTCCAAACGCTGAACACACTTCTACGACGAGATTCATTAATGGAAATGATTCCGTTATACATAAAATAAATATTGCTACCGCACATAACAACGCGCCCATCAATGCAACAACAAACGATTTTACAATATCTTCTTCATGTAATTGTCTCCCGAATACACGTACACTTCTACTACCTTTTGCAAAGTTATACAATACGAGGATACTAACAGCAAATGTTGTTGTACGAATACCACCGCCAACAGAACTTGGCGAAGCGCCAATAAACATTAATATACTCATAAAGAAAAGTGTTGGAGGCGAAAATTCCTGAATATCCATCGTTGCTAAACCGCCACTTCTTGTCGTAACAGATTGAAACAATGTATAAAACAGCATTTCATCCCATGATTTCCCATGTAAAAAATGATCCCATTCTAACAAAAAAATAACGACTGTTCCAACAATAACTAAAGAAAAGAACGTTGTTGTTGTAAGTTTTGTAAATAATGAAAATCGAAATAATTTCTCTCTCTTTCTACTCATATATTGCTTAATCTCAATTAATACAGGAAAACCAATTGCACCTAAAATAATGAGAAACATATGTATAATTTGTACAATATAATCTTTTTGATACGGTATAAGCGATTGGCCCGTCAAATCAAATCCACCATTCGTTGTCGCACTAACTGCTGCAAAAAAACCATGAAAATACGCTTCCTTCCAACTAGGAAAGTAATGTAAAAATCTTGTCCCTAATAAAAGTGCACCAAGCAATTCAATCGAAACAATCAATATTAAAATAGAGCGCATTAAATGAACAAGTCCTGCTAAATTCCCTTGATTTTGATCTGCCATAATTAATCGCCGCTGCTGCAAACCTATTTTCTTCCCTGTAATCATCCAAACAAACGTGCCAAGTGCCATAATGCCAAGTCCGCCTAATTGTAAAACAAGTGCTAATATAACGATACCTGCTGTATTAAATGTATCTGGAATCGACACAGTAGATAAACCGGTTACACTTACTGCACTAACAGATATAAATAAAGCATCAATAAACGTCCACTTCACTCCTGGTTTAATAACAAATGGCATGCTTAATAATAGAACAGATACAATCACAGCAATGCCATAAAATACAGCAATAAGCTGTACTGGCCTTAAACGTTGTAACCATTTCCTAATAGCTTTCATTCCATCACTTCTTTAACTTTTTTTGCTTAAAATACTTTAAAATCCGAACTACTACCAATAACGAGCACATCACATATCATATCATTTTCCAACATTTCATAACAAGGTATAGACTTTAACGTTTAAGCAGTGACTACGCTGACATGCCCAACATACTCTGTAACAGTTGCAAGCTCCCACTGATTATTAGCCCTCCCAATCGGGCGCATGCCAGCAGTTTATCTCCCACCTAACTTCTTAGAAAAGCGGAAGTGGCTCGTTCAGAATGTGAGGGGGATGGAGCTTCTGACGTAGAGGGGGTTTTTACCTCGTAGGAAGAAGCGAAGCCACCGAACATTCTAGCCACTGGAGCCGGACAATGCTTTCGCTGAATTTTGAGGTGGGAGTATTACTGCCCAAAAATAGCGGGATAAAAAAATCCAGCTAGTTTTCACTAACTGGATAACTTCCTTTTCTCTCACTATCAATCCCTAGTTTGAACGTTCTTCAAGCCAATTGCCGACTGTCGGATATGTTTGTTTTACCGCTGTTCCTCCATACACAATTGACATATGCCCCGTTGGAATACACACATACTGCTTATCAACGCTAGAAATATGATCTAATAAAGCTTCCACTTGGCATGGAAGAGCAATATGATCACGTTTCGCAGAAATATTTAATACATTTGCCTTAATATTTTCCAACTTCACCTGCCTGCCGCGAATCATAAGTTCACCTTTAACTAGTTTATTTTTTTGATAAAATTCCCGAATCCATTGACGATATGCTTCTCCTGGAAAAGGGATCCCATCTGCAACCCATTTTTGAACTAATCTCCAACTTTCTACAAACTGTTCATTTTCTGAGCGATCAAGAAGCGCTACATACGGACCGACAAAATTCGAAATTGGCTTTAACATTTTATTTCCAAAGTCAATCATTTCTGGAGGTATATTTCCAAATGTATCCACTGCTTTATCTAAGTTAAAATATTTTTCATCTAATAGCGGTCCATATAACCCTGTATCAGAGAAATCAAATGGACTCGTCATAAAAATTAAATTACGAATTGGCATATGCGGGTGCAGTGCAGCGTAAATAGAAGTTAATGTTCCTCCCATGCAATAACCAAGCAAAGAAATTTCTTCCGCATTTGCTGTACGCAATACCTTTTTTACAGCTTTTGCAATGTAATCGAGAACAAAATCATCAAATTTCAAATGACTATCTTCTAAACCAAACGTTCCCCAATCTAGCATATACACATCAAAACCACGGTCCACTAAATATTCCACTAAACTATTCCCTGGTGTTAAATCCATAATATAGGGCTTATTAATAAGAGCATAAATTAACAAAATAGGAACAGAATGTGTCTTTTCTTTCTTTGGAATGTAACGATATAATTTCGTCTTATTTTTCGTCCAAATAACCTCTTTTGGCGTTAAGCCCACTTGCGGCTCTGGTTCACGAAGTAACACTTCACTTGCTCGTCTAAAGCGGTGATATGCTTTTCGATATTCCTCTGGATACAACTCTAATTGTTTTTCCCATTCTGCTCTGAGCATTGTCATGTTCGCAACTCCTTTATTTTTATTTTTTTTAGAAAGAAAGAAGTGCATACCTATCATAGACATGCACTTCTTTGTTGTTAGATTACATATATAAACCGCCATTAATATTTAATTGCTGACCTGTAATGTACGCACCATCTCGGCAAAGGTATATAACACCTTTTGCAATTTCATCAGCTTGTCCAAAACGTTTCTTCGGAATTTTAGCTACAATTTGTTCACGAACGTTTTCCGGAACTTCTGCTACCATCTCTGTATCAATAAACCCTGGGCAAATCGCATTTACTGTTACATTTGTTCTTGCAAGTTCCAATGCTAAAGATTTTGTAAATCCAATCATACCAGCTTTTGCAGCTGAATAATTCGTCTGTCCAAATCCACCAGCTTGTCCAATAATAGAAGAGATACTAATAATTCGCCCTTCTTCCGCTTCCGTTATGTATGGAAGTGCAGCACTTGTTGTATTAAATACGCTACTTAAATTCACATCGATAACACGATCCCAATCTTCACGATTTAGCTTTTTAAATGTACGATCTCTTGTGATTCCAGCATTATTAACTAAAATGTCTATTTTCCCAAAATACTGTACTGTTTCTTCTACAAGGCGCTTTGCATCTTCTAACTTAGAAACATCTGCTTGACAAGCATACACATCATGTCCTTCTTTCGCGAGCTCATTCACAAGGTTTTCAGCAGCATCTTTACTGCTATTGTAGTTAATCACTACTTTTGCACCTTCTGCCGCTAGTGCCACTGTAATTGCTTTTCCAATCCCCTTTGCTCCACCAGTTACAATTGCTACTTTTCCATGTAATTGAGCCATTTTTGCTCCCCCTTTGTTATAATTCGCGGCTACATGATGGATGGATTTCGCCTAGATGTACACCGCACAATGCATGTATACATTTATAAATAATATATCGCCCTAGAAAGAGGTTCTCCCTTCCGCTTTCGGAACGAATATATATTTAACGAAATTATTTTTTATTATCTGGTTTCGCTTGTACTGCTGGCACTTGTAGTTTTTCTAATATTCCATTTTGCCCTTCTAATAGCTCTAAAATTTTATCTAATTTATTTTCTAACGTCCGAATATCTTGCTTTACTTTTGTTACATCACGTTTTATTGTAAGTGATTGTCCAAGGGCTTCTGTATTTTCCTCCAAAAACTCTTCAATATTGTCAACTTTGTTTTCTAAATTAATAACAAGAGTGGCAACTCGTGCAATATCTTCTTGCGTTGGGATATTCACTTTCTCTAAATATCCCTTCGTTGCATCGTTCATCATCTTTTGATAAAACAAGTTCAAATCTAAAACGCTTCCCATCCATGCAGAATACTCTTCTGTCTTGATTGTTTCACCAAGCGTTTTTCCCCAAAACTTTTCTGTCTGTTCGTAAACTTCCTTCCAAGCTTGTAGTGGATCGAGTTTTTGTTCAATCACTTCTCCTACACTCCTTCATTTAGTTATTAAAACTAGAAAAACAATTGAAATAATTCAATCTATTCATTATTTTCTAATATTCTGACTAAAAGTTCAAGGGTGTATTTATTTTTTCTATTTTCGAAAAATTCATTGACAAAAAATACAGATAGGTGTAAATTGCACATATAAGAAAAAATTCCCAACTAACTGATTCATGAGGTGATGCACAATCATGCTACAAAATGAACCAGAAAAAAAAGAAAGTTTGGAAACGCCCCAAACGAAACAACCAAACTCCATGCCAAAAAACTTCTTAGTTCCATTTCTACTTCTCTGTCTTAAAGACTGGAGTCTTCACGGTTACAAACTCATTCAAATGCTAATGGATATTGGCTTTTCTTCTATTGATCAAGGTAATGTATATAGGACTTTGCGAAAGTTAGAAAAAGAAAACCTCATATCTTCCACTTGGGATACAAGTGAAGGAGGTCCAGCAAAACGAATTTATTCTTTAACGGAATATGGAGAGGAATATTTATCTTCTTGCGCTACTTCATTTGAGCAATATCAAAAGATGCTTCGTACATTTTTTAACCTATACACAAATGCATTCTTCCCATTTTCCACGGTTTCAGTAAAGGATGAAAAATCTTCATCATCTTCTGGTGATACAGCAGATTAATCTGCGTTCACAATATGTAAAAATTTTATTTGGAGGTCAAGTCATGGAAACGAAACCACACGAACTTGTTGATGTATTCTGGAAAAATTGGTCACACTCTCTATCCTTTTTCTCTTCAGCTGGAAAACAAATGGAACAACTTACATTAGAAACATTGAAACATCAACAGGAAGCTTTGCATAAATTAACAGAAAGTACGAAAGAAATCGAAAAAGAAATCCAGCAATTTTCAGCACAAGCAAATGAACAATATACTGAATACGTAAAGCAATTTACTGGAAATTGCTTTAATGAACAAATGGATGGATGGCAAGAAAAATGGAATGAACTTTCCAATCATATGCAGCAAATCACTGTATCTCCAACAAAAACATCTCTATCTTTACTTTCACAAACAAGCGAACAATTCGAAGAAGCAGTGAAACAACTAATTAGCCAGCAACAACAACAACGTGAAGAGGTTCAAAAACAAATGGAAAGTTTTTTAGAAGAATTCAAATCCATGCAACTAGACCTCGTAAAAAAGTTCGAGGAAAACTCAAAAAATCTATTTACTTCCATGAAGTAAGAAAGATGTGGCAACTGACTGCAAAAGATACTCTTTCCTTTCTTTCTCCATTTGCATCAATATGGCTCACATTTTTCAACATGGAAAAGAAGGAGGAAGAAATGAATCCTTTTCGAGAAGCAGAATCGGTTCATGAGCTTTATTATGATGACATTCACATAGGGGATCAAGCTTCTTTAACAAAAACGATTTCAAACGAAGATATTGTTACGTTTGCAAAACTTACGGGCGATGTAAATCCAATTCATCTACTTGATTCTTTTGCCAAAACAACGATGTTTAAAGAACGTATTGCTCATGGTATGCTCGTCTCTAGCTTTATTTCAACAATACTTGGAACAAAGCTTCCTGGAAAAAACACCATTTATTTATCACAAAATATCGCATTCCGTGCCCCTGTAAAAATCGGAGATACACTGCGTGTTGTCGCTGAAGTCATTGAAAAACGTGATGATAAAAGAATTATTACATTACAAACAAACATATATAATCAATACAATAAAGTTGTTGTAGAAGGTACAGCAACTGTTATGAAAAAAGAGTAGCGCTGCTACTCTTTTTCATTTCATCCAAGAACTGTTAGTCTGCCCGATTACTTCCGCGTATGAGTGAAAATCAAACACATACAATAATATCATCAGCTGTTATAAGCTGAAAATGAAAAAAGGGGTATTATACTATGGCAAAAACAAATAAACTACTTGTTCCTGGTGCTGAACAAGCATTAGAGCAGTTTAAGTATGAAATTGCACAAGAATTTGGCGTGAATTTAGGATCTAATACAGCTGCTCGTTCAAACGGATCTGTCGGCGGTGAAGTAACAAAACGTCTCGTTTCCCTTGCACAGCAACAATTACGTGGATAATAATAAATAAAATAAACAATGGATTTGAGGCAGATATTCTCTGCCTCTTTACTATTCTAATTTTAAGCAGAACAAGCACACTACTCATGAACATTTCTCTCTCCTCATAGAAAGTATAAAAAAAACAAAATATTCACGCAGAAACCTTTTAACAGGTTGACAAACTTTAGTATTACTTATATACTTTACGTAATAGCATATTTCCAAAGGGGAGTAGCGTCAGAGAAAATATTCTCTGAAACAAAGTCGTCATTACGTGGAACTGTGTTCCTCCGGCTTTGTTGGCATATTTTTATTACATATGTCTAGCAAGACCTTTGCCTATTAACGGCAGAGGTCTTTTTTGCATTCATTTCTAAATTCCTCCGCCGTTGATAGAGCTTATTTTTGGGGAAGCTAAACAATGGGGAATTTTCTTCTTTTTGTTTAGCGCTTATACAAACGAGAGGAGAATGTAAATGGAACTATCTTTATTATTGGAGTATGGTTGGGTATTACTGATTTTAGTTGCTTTGGAAGGAATTTTAGCAGCAGATAATGCACTTGTCCTTGCGATTATGGTAAAACACTTACCGGAAGAAAAACGTAAAAAAGCTTTATTTTACGGACTTGCAGGAGCATTTGTATTCCGCTTTGGATCATTGTTTCTGATTTCATATCTTGTCGATGTATGGCAAGTACAAGCGCTCGGTGCCGTTTATTTACTGTTTATCGCTGGTAACCACCTTGTAAAAACGTATGTAAAAAAGAATACAACTCAACAAGAAACAGAGAAAAAAGAAACAGAGAAAAAACAAGAAAACTTTTGGTGGACTGTATTGAAAGTAGAATTTGCTGATATTGCGTTTGCTGTTGACTCTATTTTAGCAGCTGTTGCATTAGCAATGACATTACCGAAGACAAACCTTGGTACAATTGGCGAACTTGATATCGGACAGTTTGCTGTTATTTTCGCAGGCGGTATGATTGGATTAATTATTATGCGCTTTGCCGCATCCGCTTTCGTAAACTTACTGCAACGTAAACCTGGATTAGAAACTGCTGCATTCATGATTGTCGGCTGGGTTGGTGTGAAATTAGCGGTTTATACGTTAGCTCACCCTGCATTAGGCGTAATTCCACATGAATTCCCAGAATCAACTACTTGGAAATTGATATTCTGGGTTGTATTGCTGTCAATTGGTGCAGGTGGTTGGTTCTTATCAAAAGAAACAAAGCCAAACGCACAACAAGATTCGAAACAATATAACGAAAGAGCGCTGTAATTTCAGCGCTTTTCTTTTTTCTTCAAAAATAGGTGGAGTTTCTCAATTATTGAAAATGTATTATATTATACAACATATTGTTAGCGCTTTCATTAAAAATGGTGTCCTTTTTGTGAAATATTGAACAAACTTATTGAAAGTAACAACAAATACGTGTACCTTATTCATATAAAGAATATTTATAATCGATTTATTGAAGGAGCGTAATGTTTTATGCTAGAACAAGGAGTAGATTACCTAGTACAGCTCGCAAAGAAAAAGAAAAAAATATTAGATAACAATCCAATGCAATATTTCCTTCGGGCAGCACTAGCTGGTATCTATATGGGTTTTGTTATTGTACTATGTTCTAAATTAGGAAATTTCTTTCATGATGCACATTCACCCGCAACATATTTTGCATTCTCTATCTTTTTTGGAATTGCACTTATTTTAATTATATTTGGTGGAGCTGAATTATTTACAGGAAATACAATGTATTTCACAGTTGCAACTTTACGTAAAGAAACAACTGTTATCGATACACTTCGCAACTGGGGTGCTTGTTATGTAGGAAACTTAGTAGGAGCAGTATTTTTTGCATTCCTCTTTTATGCAACTGGTATTTTTGAAACAATAAGTCACAATCACTTATTAAATGAAGTTGCCACAACAAAGATGGGCGCATCAACAATGCACATATTTTTCAAAGCTATTTTATGTAACTGGCTCGTTTGTCTTGCATGTTTCCTTCCATCTCAAGTAAAGGGAGATACAGCTAAAATCCTTATGATATTTTTAACTGTATTTACTTTCTTCATGTCAGGATATGAACATAGCATCGCAAATCTATCCATATTTTCAATTGCTTTACTTGTTCCACATCCTGATACAGTTTCTTTTGCGGGTGCGATTCATAACTTAATTCCAGCTACAATCGGTAACATAGTTGGCGGATCTGTATTTGTTGGTATGGTTTATCATTATTTGACTAAAACAAAAGGTGAAACAAAATCTACAAAATCAGAAATCGATTCTGAACAAACTGAAGAAATTATTCCATTGCCAGCACATGTAAAATAAAGTGAAACTTCCTCTTGTGAGATGCTTTTCCTCACAAGAGGTTAGTTGAACCAATCGGGGTTTTACTGCCCGTTAATAGCGGGATAAAGCGAAATTTTAATAAGTATGAAGGATTCATCCCCTGCACGTCGAAAGCATGCATTCCAGATTTATTGGAATGCATGCTTTTTTAGTAACTTCCAACACATTTAATAATAATAGATGAAGAAATTTCTCCAGACTCTTTTCCTTTTTGTATCCGATTTAACATATAACGTTGTCCGATCGTATCATTCGTATGAAAATGAATTTCTTCCACATATAATCGTTCCTTACAAAATACATCTACAAAATACAGCCCATTTCTCTGACGAAATCCCATATTATAATCGAGTGATAACGTATGTATCTTATTATTTCGAATAAGCTCCAGCGCTTGTTCGACTGTCGTCGCTAGTGTAAAGCCAGCTGGGAACGGTCTTTGATCATCCATATATACATTCATCCCATCCCTCCTCTACATACTATATGTACATATTGTACCAAGTGCAATAAAAGGCGCAAAGGGAAGTGGCTCTTTATATGTCATACGTCTAAGAACAATAAAAATAATAAGAAAACAAAGACCAAATAATGATGAGAAACAAAGTGACAACAGTATCGCTTTTGTTCCAACTACAAAACCAAGTAAAGTCAATAATTTCACATCCCCTCCTCCGATTCCTTTTGGATAAATAACTTGAATGACATATAAGAGCATAAACATAACCATTGCCCCTAACAGTCCGTCCCACCATAGCGATGGCTGTATAAAAAAACGTTCTATTAGAAATAGTCCTGCAAAAAAGAATAAAATTTGATTTGGAATTATCATATAAAGAAGATCTGTAATGGAAACAATCAAAAGAAGTGATAACAATGTCCACACGATAATAAGTTGCTCATTGAAACCAACAAAAACTGCTGCAAGAAGAAACATTAGCCCTGCAATGCCTTCAAATAAAGGATGAAAATATGAAATTTTTATATTACAGTGCGTGCACCGTCCTTTTTGAATACAAAATGATAAAATGGGAATCAACTCTTTTAGTTGTAATACATGGGAACAATGAGAGCAATGGGAACGCGGTTCTATAATGGAGTAACCGAGCGGAATCCGATACGCCACAACGTGATAAAAAGACCCTAATATCAAACCAGTGAAAAAAGCATATACATAAAATAGCATTTCATCCTCTCCTTTCGCGCCTAGTATAACAAGAAAAGATAACATATTGTATTTGCAAAAATTTATCTTTCTCCATAAAAAAACAGGCCCTTATTAGGCCTGTTTTTCCATCTATACAACAAAATAAAATGCTTTTAATGGTCCATGTACACCAACGACAAGGTTCATTTCAATGTCAGCAGAGTTACTTGGCCCTGTAATAAAATTAATACAAGAAGCCACGGCTTCTCCATTTTCTACACGTGTATTCAAATCACGTACTGCTTGTGTAATACGCGGTACGATTGTTTCACGTGGAATAATGGCTACATAAATAGTCGGTAAAAAGTGTAATGATCGGCCTCTTCCTTTATGGCTCTGCACGACAATTGTACCTGATTCCGCTAATGTATAATCACTAAACGAAATTCCGATATTTGCTTGTTCCGCCAGCTTCATGTTTTCTTCTTTCTTTACTGGATCCCAAGTATTTACTTCTACGTTTTTACCTGGAAGTTCCGCTTCAAACAATTGCCCTAGTCCATACTCTTCAAAACGATCATCTTGAGATAACATAATTGGTCCGCCGCCGTTTTCAGTGACAACTTTCTTAATTGCAGCACTTAATCCATCTCGATTTGTTTCAATAACAGTTGTATGAATGTTGTTACATTGTTTCTTAAATACTTCTAATAATTCTTCTTGCGAGTAATCATGTAACGTTTCTACATTCACATTGTTTTTCCATAACGGACGCTGTACCCCTTCTGTTTTGCGTTCACGTCCAAGCTGTTTTGCGATATTTTCTAAAAATGCATCGCGGTTTTGAATCGTTCCTGCCATTAGTTATTCCCGCCTTTCTTATGCTCTTTATACCAATCGCGGAATCTTTCTTTGCTTGGCGCTGGGAATTCACGAATTTCCGTCCAATTTTTCAGCGGTCCCACACCTTTAGAAACACGATTACCAGATGTGAATGGGCTCATTGCAGCCGGCGCCATTTTCGATCCCATTTTGTATAAAGCCGCAGAAGAAGCGCCCATACTAAACATCTTCATCGCAAGTTTTTCTGCAAGCGGTACACGTCCTTCTTTTTCCACAATTACTTGACGATGTTTTAATAACAAGTCATACAATGGAATTTTTACTGGACAAGCTTCTGTACATGCTCCGCATAAACTAGATGCATATGGAAGTTCTTTATAATCATCATAGCCACCTAAAAGTGGCGTTAATACCGCACCAATTGGTCCAGGATAAATGGATCCGTAAGAGTGACCGCCAACATGACGATACACTGGACATACATTGATACATGCCGCACAACGAATACATTGCAATACTTGACGGAACTCAGAACCTAAAATTTCAGAACGGCCATTATCTACAACAACTAAATGGAATTCTTCTGGTCCATCTATTTCATCTTCTTGAATTGGTCCTGCTACGGTTACATAACTTGTTAGTTTTTGACCAACAGCACTACGACAAAGTAAACCGACAAGAACATCAAGTTCTTCCATCGTTGGAACCATACGTTCCATACCCATTACCGCAATTTGTGTTTTCGGAATAGACATAACAAGGTCTGCATTCCCTTCATTTGTTACTAAACAAAGAGAACCTGTGTTAGCAACTGCAAAGTTACATCCTGTTACTCCAATTTCTGCATCCATAAATTTTTCACGAAGAATTTTACGAACAAACTTCGTCATCTCATATGGATCATCGGAGTTTTCATATCCTAACTTTTCTTTAAATACACCTTGAATTTGCGTTCTATTTTTATGAAGTGCTGGCGCAACAATATGAGATGGCGGATCATTGTCTATTTGCAAAATATACTCCCCTAAGTCACTCTCAACGACTTCACAACCGATTTCTTGAAGTACATGGTTCATACCAATCTCTTCTGTTACCATCGATTTTGATTTCACAACTTTTTTCGCTTGTTTCTTTTCAGCTACTTGCTTAATATACTCAGCTGCCTCTTCCTTCGTTTTCGCAAAGAAAACATGCCCGCCTCGTTTTGATACATTTTCGCTCAGTTGCATTAAATAATAATCTAAATTTTCTAGCGTATGCTGACGAATTTGTTCACCAAGATCACGCCACTCCTCCCAGTTACCTAGCTCCTCAGCTGCTTCTAAACGTTTTGTGTACAGACGCGTTTGCGCAGATGATACTGCCCCGCGCATAAACGAATCTTGAAGATTTTCACCAACACGATCATTAAATTTTTTATCACTTGTTTTCATAGACATAGCTTACTTCCCCCTTCATCAGCGGCTATTCAACACTTCAGCAATATGCATTACTTTCACATTTTTCCCTAAACGCTCGATACGCCCGCCAATGTTTAACAAACACCCACAATCTGCTCCAATTAAATAATCAGCACCTGTTTCTATGACACTATCAACTTTTTCATCTACCATCTGTTCAGAAATTGGCGTCATTTTTACCGAGAACGTTCCTCCAAAACCGCAACAATTTTGTACATTTGGCAGCTCTCTTACTTCTAAGCCCTTCACATTTGATAATAAAATACCTGGAGCTTCTTTTACTCCTAGTAAACGTGTCATGTGACAAGATTTATGGACCGTTGCTACGCCATCCAAACGAGCACCAACGTCAGTAACTTTTAACACATCAACAATAAATTGTGTCAATTCATATGTTTTTTCAGCTACTTTTTGTGCACGCGGTCCCCATTCTGGATCATCTTTAAATACATGTGGATACTCGTGAAACATTGTCGCACAAGAACCGGAAGGTGTAACGATATACTCAGCATTTTCAAATGTGCTAATCATATGCTTCATTGCTTCTTTTGCCGCTTCTACATGGCCACTATTGTAAGCCGGCTGCCCACAACAAACCTGCGCTTCCGGAAATTCAATTTCACAACCTAATCGCTCTAAAATTTCAACCGTCGCTTTGCCGACATTTGTTTCAAACATATCGACTAAGCATGTAACAAACAATGTAACTTTCATATTATAGCTCCCCCTCATTTCAACTCAGCCAATATTCATATGGTCATCAGACGACTTATTAAAAAAGAAAGAAGTGAGACACCAACTGCTCATATTCTTTCTTTAGAAAACGCTTACTTATACTTTCTCTACTTTATCAAAAAATAAAATTTTAAAAGCATACACTTACGAATTTGTTTCTTCAATGCCTGTGACCATACACTCTACATTCGTTAGGTGATTTTGCATCGCTTGTTGCGCTGCTTCAACATCATTCTCTAGCACTGCTTCATAAATTTTCCGATGCTCTTCTAGAAGTCGTTCTGCTGTTGTTTGTTCACCATATAAAATAATTCGTCTTGTTTCACCGATTGTTTCAGCAATCATTTCAGAGACGTGGTTCATTAATTCTAACAAAATATTGTTATGCGAAGCTTCTGCAATTGCCATATGGAAATGAAAATCTGCTTTTTCACCAGCTTGTTCATCTCCCATCCCCTTTTGCATCTCATCTAACCAATGCTGCATATTGTGTAAGTTTTCTTCAGTGCGTTTTAATGCTGCTGCACCAACTGCTCCTACTTCAAGCACTTTTCGCACTTCCAATAAATTCACAATATCTTCTTGTTTCATTAGCAAAGTGGTATTTAATGACGATGTTAATGAAGAGGCAGTAAAGTTCTTCACATACGTACCTTCACCTTGTTTCATCTCAATTAAGCCCATTGCTCGCAATGCGCTTAACGCTTCGCGCACAGCAGATCTGCCAACTTGAAACTGCTCTGCCAATTGATGAACAGGAAGAAGTTTGTCACCAGGCTTTAATGTACCATTTTTAATCATTGCTAAAATGGCTTCCGATACTTCTTCGTAAATTTTTTTTGGCTTAATAGATTTGTATTCCAGTTGTATCACCCCAGTATCATCCAAACAACTATGACAACAATTTATCCCGCACTAACGGGTAGTAAAACTCTCACCTCAAAATTCTGAGAAGTGAAAAAAGATAGTCAAGAGATAACTACTACAAGTTTCACTTTATACAGAAAATAGCATCCATATCTATTTTAGAACTAAACGTACAGAAGTACAAACATTTTGTTCATAAAATAGACAAAAAAAGTTATCCCGATATTTTTTCCTATTTATTCATTATGAAGAGATAACTGGTAAATGAATCAAAATTGTCGTTCCTTTTCCTTCTTCACTTTTAATTTGCCATGTTCCATCGTGAATGTGCACAATTTGTTTTACGATCGCAAGTCCTAGTCCCGTCCCACCATTGTGACGGCTTCTCGCTTTATCCACTCGGTAAAAGCGTTCGCCTAACTTTTCGAGATGTTCGGTGCCAATACCAATCCCCGTATCTTTAATTTGCAATTTACATTGCTCTGCTTGCTGCTCTAATTGGACATGTATAATCCCATTCTCACCTGTATAGCGAATCGCATTATCTATTATGTTATGAAGTACTTGTTGCATTCTATCTTCATCAATATTGACAATTACATCTGGATCAAGAATTGTATGCAATTTAATTTGTTTTTCTGTCAATTGTAATTCGTATGTCTCTAGTACATCTTCAATTAACTGTGCAAATACAATAGGTTGCTTCTTAAGAGGAAAACGTTCTCCTTCAAGCTGCGCTAAATCTAATAAATCATGAACAAGACGTTGCATACGTCCTGCTTCTTTATGAACAAGCCCGGTAAACTTTAACTGCTGTTCGCCTTTTGCTACACCGTCAATAATTGCTTCACTATATCCTTTAATATAACTAAGAGGGGTTCGCAGTTCATGTGACACATTTGCTAAAAATTCTTTTCGCTGCACATCCTCTTCTTCAAGTGCACTTGCCATCTTATTAAATGCTTTACCAAGCCGACCAATTTCGTCTTCTGATGAAATTGTAATTCGCTGCGAAAAATCTCCTTTTGCCATATGATTCGCAACTCGCTCCATTTGTGAAAGTGGCTTTGTAATTGCAATAACAATCTTTCGTCCAATCCATACAGTTAACACAATCATTACAAGAGCAAGAGGAGCTAAAATGAGTCCCATTTCATAAATTAAATCTTTAATGCTCTTTAAAGGAATATAAGAATATACAATACCGATCAATTTTTTATTGTCTAATACAGGAATAACGACTCCCATAATGTTACGCTGAAAATGTTCTTCATATCCCATCTTTGTAATCGTCTTTCCTTCTAACAGTGCTTGCCGGTCATCCTCACTAATAATTGAATTGTAATGAACATCAAATGGAAGACATGCACTTAAATCACGTGGATTATTTACAAACAATACATCGGCACTAGCAATTTTATCGAATGATTTTACCCTTTCCTCAAATACATCTATAGGTTCGTCTGCTCTATATTGCGCAACAAGACGATTTCCCTCTGCCTTTAATGTCTCTTCAATATTTTGGACATATAATTTTTCATACGAATATAATGAAACAAAATATAAAAATGAAACTGTTATACAAACTGCGCACGCAATTGTAAGCCATAACTTTTGTACCATCGTAAACATCTTACACCTCAAATTTATAGCCTACACCCCAAACAGTTTGAATACAATTCCCATGTTCTCCAAACTTTAAGCGCATTGTTTTCACATGCGTATCAACTGTTCGAGTGCTACCGGCGTAATCATATCCCCAAACTTTTTCAAGCAACTGCTCCCGGCTAAATACTTGACCGTTATGTTGACAAAGAAAATAAAGTAAATCAAATTCTTTCACAGTTAATGAAATACCTTCACCATCTATTTCAACGCGGCGACTTTTCTCATTAATAACAACTGGTCCAAATGCTATCTCCTCTTGTTCTTCATATTTCGTGTATCTCCTTAATACTGCTTCCATACGTGCAATCAATTCTCCTGGACTAAATGGTTTAACAATATAATCATCTGCCCCTGTACGCAATCCATTTACGCGATTCCATTCCTCTCCTTTTGCTGTCAAAAAGATAATCGGAATATCGGATGTTTTTCGAATTTCTTTACAAACCGTAATCCCATCCATTTCTGGCATCATGATATCCAAAATAACAAAATCAAAGTTTTCTATTTCAAGTATATGGAGCGCCTCTTTTCCATTTTCAGCTTCTTCCCACTCATACCCAAAGTTGTCCAAATACATACCGACAAGTTGCCTCATATCACTTTCATCATCAACAAGTAATACTTTATACTTACTCATTTCTTCTCCCCTACTCTTTGCGTAAATTGAAATGGCCCTTTACCAACTGAAATCGTCTGCTTTATTTTCATTTCACTTAAATCTAAAACATACACTTCATCACTATCATAGCTCGCAACATATCCTTCATTACCAACTTGCCAAAATGCAAATGGATTCGATCCTACTTCAAGCACTCCTACTTCTTTATACGTTTTTCCATCAAATTTTCTCAATGTGTTAGACCCATGACTAAGTACATAAATAAATTGTTGATCTGTAGACAGATTGACCGGCATAAATGGTGCATGTAACGATTGTAGCATTTGTCCATCTTGTACAGAATACATGAGCACTTTTTCATTTACTTGTTTACCGTCACCATGCCCGCCAATAAATATGTCCTTTCCATCTCGGCTAAGAAAAGCACCTGTTGAGGCTGGTGGAATCATAAAAGAATTCACAACCTTCTTTTGTTTCACATCAATACTAGACAATTTCGTATCATAAAAATTAAGAACATATAACATATCATTATGTTGGACCATCGTCAGCGGACCCTTTTCAACCGAAATGCTCTCTGTTTCTTTTCCATTGGTTGTAAACACACGAATTTTTTGCTGGTTTTGATCCGCAACGAACAGCTCTTTCCCATTTTCAGATAATAAAATATTTGCTATGCCTTTTCCTGTATTCCATTTTTCAAGCTGCTTTCCATCTTTCAAAGAATATACATATATATACTCAAGCTGTTTTCCATATACAAGTAAGCGATTTCTATCTGGTAACAACGTTGTTCCCGTAATAGCCTCATTTAAATGCCACGTTGTAATTGTTTTTTTCGTATCAGTATCAATAAAACTAATACTTCCTTCTTTTATATTTGTCGTTATAAGAAGAGATGTTTTCGTATCAATCGATTGATACGCCCCTCCCTTGCATCCTGTAAGTAATAGTACGATACAAAGTAAAATAAGCCACCTTTTCAAAAGATTACCTCCATTATGGACAGTTTCGTTATACTTGTAAAATAGCAAATAATTGTGAGGAAAGTGTGAAATCATAGTTCTTACTATATAATATATAAATGTAAATTGAAAAACGAGCGTACCTTTCTCTATTAAAGATACGCCCGTCTTTTTTATAGTCTACAACATTAAAAATATGTTACTGTATAATAAAAAAGAACGACAAAAAGATTACAATTGTGTTAAAAACAATCCATAATATTCCTCTATTTTCTTCTATAAACGTTAGTGTTATCCCATTCCCCTTCTTTCAAGGTAGAAAATATAACCAATTATTATTGTTACTCTTTCTCTATTTAAATATTAACTACCCCTTATGACATCTAATATTTCGTTATTTTGTTCTCTTTGAGCAGTTAGGATAAAAAAGGAAATCTCGTAGCCTATGAATTTTTTTCCAACTTTTTTTCGACAAAAATCTATGCTACGATGAACGTGTCAGTCAATCAGGCCGACAAAAATAAATTCTATGTAATAACAGTTTCATAACTTTATACATAAGTAGGGGGACAATTTAACAATGAAAAAACGTGTTTTACTATCTGTAGCGGCAGCAACTGCTCTTACATTTGGCCTAGGAACAAATGGTGCGAAAGCAGAAACAATCCAACCATCAACACCTAAAGTTCAAAATATTTCATATTCTCCATTATTTATGCAATATATGAATCAACAAGACTTTCAATCTTTCTTAACATCTCTTTTAAATTCATATGCAAAATGGAATGCGGGTGCTTTCCAACCAGGCAACTGTGTAATTCCTGGGCAACCGACTTACACAACAATTACAACTCCTTGGGGGAATATTGTAATTACAAACCCAGTTAATAACAATGAAACAACGAAACCAGAAGAAAAACCGGCTGATAACAACTCAGCAGCTAAGCCCGAAGAGAAACCGGTTGATAATAACAATCAACCAACTAAGCCAGCTGATAAGCCTGTTGATAACAACCGACCAACTAAGCCAGCTGATAAGCCTGTTGATAACAACCAACCAACTAAGCCAGCTAATAAACCTGCTGATAACAACCAAGCGACTAAGCCAGCTGATAAGCCTGTTGATAACAACCAACCAACTAAGCCAGCTGATAAGCCTGCTGATAAGCCTGCCGAAGAATCAAAGGGTTCATTAAGCGCATTTGAACAAAAAGTTGTTGATTTAACAAATGCTGAACGTACAAAACAAGGTTTACCAGCATTAAAAGTAGACGCCCAGTTAAGCAAAGTGGCACGTGTTAAATCAGAAGATATGCAAAAAAATCATTACTTCGATCACACTAGCCCAACATACGGTTCTCCGTTTGATATGATGAAACAGTTTGGCATTTCATATAAATCTGCTGGTGAAAATATTGCACAAGGACAACGTACTCCTGAAGAAGTTGTACAAGCTTGGATGAATAGTGCAGGTCACCGTGCAAATATTTTAAATAGCGGATACACACATATCGGTGTTGGTTACGTAGAAAGCGGAAACTACTGGACACAAGAATTTATTTCAAAGTAAGACTTTAATCAATGGGGTTCTCCCCATTGATTATTTTATAAATACATATTGAAAAACTGGCATAAAACCCTTTTTTTAGATGGATAAGAGCATCTGGCCGTGCATAGAAGCGGTCAGGATCTTGTTTGGCCACATGCAGGGTTTTAAAACAAAGGGAAAAAGCGAATGCAGGTCATGTTTTGCTTGGCATCGCAGCGATTTATATAGTTAAACTAGTTAAACCAATCGGACTCTCCTAAACTAATTTCTTTACTTTCTATTGCATTTGGAGTTGAAAGAGTCCGCAAATAAAAAAATAAATAGAGCCTTCTTAGGGGGCTCTATTTATTTTTTATTCATACAAGAATGTAAAATACGAGAAAAATCATGAGGAAGAGGGATATCTGCTTCAATTTGCTGTTTTGTTATTGGATGTAACATTGTAATATGAGCAGCATGCAATGCCTGACGAGAAAGCAGCCTTGTCTTACCGCCATATAATACATCGCCAATCAGCGGATGACCGAGATAACTCATATGAACGCGTATTTGATGCGTTCTTCCCGTTTCTAATTGAACTTTAACAAGTGTTATGTTATTCTCTTTCGAATATTGCATGACCTCGTAATGTGTTATGGCACGGTCACCTTTTGGAGAAACTCGACGCCTTGATGCATGATGGCGATCTCGTCCAATTGGAGCATCTATTGTACCTCGCTTCTTTTGTACTTTCCCTTCAACAAGTGCCATATATGTCCTCTTAATTTTGCGTTCCGTTAATAACCGATCCATAATCACACCGGCTAAAGCGTGCTTTGCAAAGACGACTCCACCTGTTGTGTCCTTATCTAATCGGTGAATATGACGCACCTTTGTTTCAATTCCTTGCATTTGCAAATGAAATGCTACATAGTTTGCTAATGTGCCTGTCCCGCCTTTATTTGCAGGATGTGTGTCTACTTGAATTGGTTTATTAGCAATTAATACATGATCGTCTTCATAAATAACTTCTATATCATAAAACTCCGGTTCTACATCGTACTCTTCTTGTATAAACATATGAACTTGCAATTTATCTTCTTTTTGCAGTTGTTCACTCCACCGTTTTCCTTCTCCATTAACAAGAATACTTTTTTCCATACGATATTTATGTAATAATTTTTTCGGAACTTGCCATTCTTCTTTCAAAATAGAATCTATTGTTCGTCCATCCCATTCTGAAGGAACCGTAATTTCACACCATTCTCCCATTTTCTTTACTTTCATATCATCACCTTATTTCTATTCATTTTCTTATTGTAACGAAAAATCGCTTCTCATGCATAATTAGAGACAGTTCGCAATCGAACTGTCTCCAATTATCGCTTTATGCACGAAGCCTTTTCATTTCCTGCAACATTTCTTCAGCTTTTCTTTCATATGATAAATCTTGAAAAAATTCAGCTAACCGCTTGTAGTCATTGTAAGCATCTAATAATTGGTCTATCGCTTTATGATTATTTTTTTTCAGCGATGTTTTTAGTTTAACAGGATAACGGTATTCTCCCATATCACGAATTTTATAATATTCCTCGTCTACTTGAATGACTTTCACAAGTTCACTTTCTTCTGCATCGAGTGTATATCCATCAAACTCGCGCAGCAATTCATAAATAATATGTGTCTCCTTTGAATAAAAACCTTTTTCTAACCGATAGCCGACAATGCGATACATATGCCCATCATTTTCTGCAAATTGTACATTATCATTCAATTTAAATTTAAAATAACGAAACATTGCCTTCCCCCACTCTTATATGTAATCTCCTTATCTCATACTATTCGCTAAAATGGGGTAAAGCTATTCATACAAGTATCTCTCACCTATAAGATGAGAGATACTTATTCATGCATTTTTTTCTGTTTCCTTTTGGTAAATGGAAGCCACCAGTTCCACTCGCCAAACATTTTCATTAAACTTGGTACAAGGATTAATCGAATAATGGTTGCATCAAGGAATATAGCTAGCGCAACACCAAGTCCCATCTGTTTCACAGGCAAAATATCAGTAAAAGCAAATGCACCTGTAACAACGATCATAATTAACGCAGCTGACGTAATAATCCTGCTTGTTGACACTAATCCTTCTAACGTTGCATAATCGTTATCTCTCGTCTCTCCGTATAATTCATGAATACGTGAAATAAGAAATACTTCATAGTCCATACTTAATCCAAATACTAACCCAAAAATAAAAATTGGCAACACAAATAATACCGAACTTTGTTCTAATCCAAAATGCCCACCTTCAAAAAGCCAAATGACAATTCCAATCGTTGCACTTAAACTAAGCACATTCATCACAATTGCTTTAATTGGAATAAGGAGCGAACGAAACGCTAGTAATAAAATCAGAAACGTTGACGCAAAAATAACAGACATACCCACAACAACTTTATCTTTAATTTCATCTTCTAATTCTTGCTGGAAGGTTGTCATTCCACCTAGATAATATGTTATATCTTCCGTTTTATAGTTTGTTTTAAACTCTCGGACCCATTGCTTTGCTTTTTCTGTTCTTGGTTTTGTATCTAAAACAATTCCAATCGTTGTCTTATTCCCTTTCACATACGCCTCTAATGCCGGTTCTATTTGTGCACGATTTGGTGATTGCAACGTTGCTGTTAACTGTTCTGCAGTCATATTTCCAAGTTGTTCATATAAACTTTTCACTTCATATACATCTTTATCATCCTTTAGTTTCTGCACAACCTTTTGCAATGTTTGTAAATTCTCTTTTTCTGTGACATTTCCTTTCGTTTCAATAACAAGCGTCACATCTGCATGGGTTTTTACCGTTTTATTAAATGCATCTTCATAATGTTCAAAGGCAGTGCGTGCCTCACTTTTCTCAGGTAATGCTTCTACACCAGGGAACTGTAAATCTGCACCGCGAAGCGGCAATAAACAAATAATAATAAATGTAAATACTGCAATCGTCATTACAATGGGATATTTCATTACAAACTGTGCAAATTTACGCCACATTGGTGCTGTACGCTGAACATTTTGGTTCTTTCCTAATATACGTTTCCCCATTAAAGCTAACAGCGCCGGAAGCATCGTTAATGAAAATAAAATACTCATGATTACGACAATCATCCCGCTAATGGCGACAGCTTGAATATAATCAATTTGGAAAAAGAACAAACCGGACAAACCAACAAATACACATAAACCTGAAAAAATAATAGCGCGTCCCGCCGTTTGATAAGTAACCATAATCGCTTCTTTAACAGAACGATATGCCAGCTCTTCTCGGAAACGATTCACAAATAAAAGAGCAAAATCAATGGATAAAGCAAGCCCAATCATTGGCGCCACGTTCAATACAAAAATAGAAAGTTCCTTTTGTTCTCCGACAAAATATAAAATTCCCATCGTACTAATAACACTTAGTGCCCCGTTTAAAATAGGCAAAACTGATGCAAAGAAGCTGCCAAAAGAAAGTAATAACACCAAAAACGCAATTGGCAGCCCAATCATTTCTGCTACTTTCAAGTCATTTTGTGTTCTCGTATTGATTTCATCATTAATAACTGGATATCCAGTTGGAGATACTTTTACCTCCCCGTTACTTTCTTTTTGAATATCCTTTGCAAATGCTAATGTTTTTTCCTTCCGCTCTTTGCTTGTTTTCCCGGAAAATAAAATTGTTGCATAAGCAATGTCTTCCTTCAACATTGTTTTATTTTCTATCGGCTCATGAAAAGATTCATAAGCTTCTTCTCTTTGAATTTTTTTTACAACCTCATCAATTCTCTCGATAAATTTTTGCTGAGATACACCTTTCTCTTTTTGAAAGACGAGTAACAATGCATCTTGTGACTGTTTAAAATCTTTATCGAGTATCTTTTTTGTCGTTTGATAATCACCTTGTGTTTGAAATCCATCTCCACCTAATACACCAGGAAGCTTCGGTGCAAATATCCCAAGTAGCGCAGCTAGCAATATTAATAGCGCAATTGTTGTATATCGAAATCGATATAACAAAGCGCCAATTTTCCCCCACATATCTACTTTATGTACAGTTGTTTTCACAGAGTCTCACCTACTCCTCTTCTCATATTCTTTCTCTTAGTGTATCATATCCACTCTCTCGTTTATGAAAAAAGGATCGCTTTTCTTAACGCTCTTCATTCGCTTGAAAACGCGCTGAATAGAAACGGTGTAAATAAATAGCGATAATAAGTAATATACCGCTCATACAATAACCTGCTAAAACATCAGTTGGATAATGCACAGATAAAATAATCCTGCTTAATCCAATTAAGACAATAAATACAATGGCTACTATCGTTACAAAACATTTTGCTGCTACACTTTTTACGTTTGCTGCAATGATATAGGCAAGAAATCCATACGTAACAATCGATAACATCGCATGTCCACTTGGAAAACTATATCCGAGGGCATCTAACGCCTCGTTAATAGTCGGCCGATCTCTTTTCACAATCGCTTTAATTCCTTTATTCATAAGATGTGTACTAAGAATAGAAAGAGGATATATGACCATCGCTACATAATAACGTTTCTTCAAAAAAAAGAACAGACTTACCGCTAACACAATTACAATCCCAATTCCAGAACCAAGCTTTGTAACATAACGAAAAAACGTAAGTGATGATTCTGTTTGAAGCCCTGTTACCATTCCTTTCACATACTCATCAACTGTCGTTATTCCGCCTGAACGTATTTTCCACGTAATGATACTAAATGCACAAAGCAAAAGTACGGTGCATACAATCTCATACATATGTAATTTCTTTTTCAAACTACAGTTCCTCCTACTATAAAAAAAACGCGATTTCCGCTAAGAAATCGCGCTTTTTATTACTTTTCTTTTCCTGTCTTCAGTTCTGTCCAGTAACGATCATAATCTTTTATTTTTCCATCCACATCGACAAGCCATTCTGTACGATCTAGCTCTTCTTTTGATAAGAAAATCATATGATTTTCTTGATAATCTTTGCTGTGAAGAGGACGAGCCTTTTCATTTGGATTACTATATCCAATGGATTCATAGTTTTTCACGCTGACTTTAGGATCCATTAAGTAATTAATAAATTTCTCTGCAAGCTCTTTATGTTTTGCACCTTTGGGAATTGCTAATGTATCCGCCCAAATTGTGCCGCCTTCTTTTGGAACGACATATCCAACATCTTTATTCTCTTTTGCAATGAACGCCGCATCTCCGGACCATACTGTACCGATCCATGCTTCTTCAGTAATAAATTGTTGTTTAATATTATCTGTATCAAACGCTAATAAATTTGGTAATAATTTTTGAAGATCTGTAAAAGCTGTTTTTAACTCCGCATCATTTGTTGAGCTATTTGAAAAACCATGTTTCTTAAGCCCCATGCCAAGTACTTCACGAGAATCATTTAATAATGCTACGTGTCCTTTATACTTTTCATTCCATAAATCAGCCCAACTTGTTGGCGCTTCTTTCACATGTTTTTTATTATAAGCAATGCCCGTTACACCCCATGTATACACAATTGAATACTTATTTTCCGGATCAAATGGAGGTGTCTTAAAGTTTGAAACGAGATTCTCTACATTCGGAATGTTCTTTTTATCTAATGGCTCTAACAAATCCATTTTTGTCATTGTTTTTACCATATAGTCAGACGGTTGAACTAAATCATACTTTGCACCGCCTGCTTGTAATTTCGCAAGCATTTCTTCATTACTTGCATATTTATCATAATTTACTTTCACGTCATATTTCTTTTCAAAGTCTTTAATAACTTGCTCATCAAAGTTATCAGCCCAGCTGTAAATATTTAATTCTTCTTTCTTTTCGCCACATCCAGCTAACACACCAGCAGCAATTCCGAAAGTAAGTGCAGTACTTGCGACTACTTTCATCCATTTCATTTGCATTCCCTCCTAGTTTGAACTTAATCCTTCAGCTTTTACTCGGTTATTTATCCCGCTATTCGTGGGCAGTAATACTCCCACTGATTAAAGTTTCACTTTATTACAATGGAAGATGGCCGCCTGAATTTCCCTCTCCATCTGTACCTTTGCTACGGAACATTTCAGAAGCAAGCATTAATCCGACAATTACAACAATTAAAATTGTCGACAATGCGTTAATTTCAGGTGATATACCACGTTTTACCATACTGTAAATATACAGTGGCAATGTTGTTGAGCCTGGACCTGATACGAAGAAACTAATCACAAAATCATCAATCGATAATGTGAATGTCAATAATGCCGCTGAAATAATTCCCGGTGCAAGTCCTGGTAGCGTTACATAACGAAACGTTTGCCACGGTGTTGCTCCTAAATCATTTGCTGCTTCTTCTAAGTCGCGCCCCATACCCGAAAGTCTTGCTGATAAAACGACAACGACAAATGAAATACTAAATGTAATGTGGGCAATAATAATTGTCATTTGTCCAAGTTCAATCCCAAGTTGACTAAACAAAATTAAAAGCGATAATCCCATTAAAATATCTGGAATGAGAATTGGTAAATAAACAAGTCCGTTAATTGCACCTTCAAAACGATATTTATAACGATGTAAAGCAATTGCGATTAACACACCTAACAGTGTAGAGACAATTGTCGTGACAACTGCAATCGTCAAACTGTTTATAAGTGCATCAATTACATCCTGTTTTTGAAATAAATCTGTATACCAATGAAGTGTAAAGCCTTTCCACTCCGCATTAATACGTGAGTCATTAAACGAAAATAGCATAAGTACCATCATTGGTAAATAAAGAAACAATAAAATTAGCCAAGAATAAGTGACTAAAAACTTTTTCATCTTCGTTTATTCCCCTCCGTTTCCATAGTTATATACTTTCGTAGCCCGATAATATAAGTAAATTAACAGAACGGAGAATAACACAACAATCATCGATAACGCTGACCCAAACGGCCAATCACGTGCACCTAAAAACTGATTTTGAATTACATTTCCGATTAATGCAACTTTCGAACCACCCATAACGTCTGATACAACGAACATCCCAATAGATGACACAAATACTAAAATCGATCCTGTCGCGATTCCTGACATCGTCATTGGAACTGTTACATGCCAAAATGCTTTGAGCGGTGTTGCTCCTAAATCATATGCCGCTTCTAATTTTCTCTTATCAAGTTGTTCAATCGCTGCATATACAGGCAAAATCATAAATGGTAAAAGTGAATATACCATCCCTAGAATAACAGATGGTGTATTGTATAGTAAGTTTAAAGGTTGGCTAATAATACCTAATTTCAGCAATAGCGTATTGACAAGCCCTTGTGAACGTAAAATAACAATCCAAGCATACGAACGGACTAAAAAGTTAATCCAAAACGGGATTGTAGCAAGAAGCAGTAAAAGAGAACGCCATTTACGATCAACAATCGTCACCGTATAGGCGAACGGATACCCAATCAATAAACAAAGTACTGTTGTAATAACAGCAATTTTTACTGTTTCCCATAACGTCTCCATATAGAGCGAATCAAATACACGTTTAATATTCTCTAACGTAAAGCTCATCTCAACTGTTCCGTACGTCCCGCGCTGTAAAAATGCAAAAGCTAACACAAACAAGAGAGGTACTAAGAAGAAGATCAGCAACCAGGCAACTGTAGGTAATGCAAGTAATTTCCCTTTTTTCAATTTAAGGTCACCTCATCCTCTTTTTCCCAACCTACATACACATTGTCACCAATGTTCCACTGCTTCGCTTCTTCTGCGCTTTGATACGCCATCAACAACTCGCCTGTTTTCTCATCCCGAATATATAACTTCTCCATATTTCCAACAAATTCGATATCTTCAATATGGCCAAATTGATACCCTTCAGTAGATGATTCTTCCACGGAACGTACTTTCACGTTTTCTGGGCGTACTGCTACATAGTTTTCTCCTGTTTGAATAATATTATTTTCTCCAATAAACGTCGCAACAAACAACGTTTCTGGCTTGTGATAGATTTCTTTTGGTGTTCCAATTTGTTCAATGTGACCTTTGTTCATAACTACAATGCGATCACTCATACTCATCGCTTCTTCTTGATCATGCGTCACATAAATGAACGTAATCCCAAGATTTCGTTGTAAGTTTTTCAATTCACGCTGTAAATCTTTTCGAAGCTTAAAATCTAGTGCTCCTAACGGCTCATCTAATAGCAACACACGAGGATTATTCACAATTGCACGTGCAATTGCCACGCGCTGCTGTTGTCCGCCAGAAAGTTTAGCTGGTTTCCGATTACGGAATTCTGTTAATTGTGTTAAACGTATCGCTTCCTCAGCACGTTCTTGCTGCTCCGCTTCAGAAACCTTTTGCATCTTCAATCCAAAGCGAATATTTTTCTCAACAGTCATATGCGGAAACAGTGCATAATGCTGAAATACTAAATTCATATGACGTTTATAAGGCGGTAAATCATTAATCGTTTCTTCATCAAGGGAAATTACCCCTTTTGTCGGTTTCTCAAAACCAGCAATCATACGAAGTAATGTCGTTTTCCCACAACCACTCGGACCAAGAATTGTTAAAAATTCGCCCTCTTTAATGTCTAAAGAAAGAGGCGGAATAATAACTTGATTTCCAAAATGTTTTTCTACTGCTTCGACCTTAATAATATTTTTCATCTTCTCTTCCTATCTACCTCATATTTTTAATATTCATAAATAACCCAAGTATTCTATATGCAATAACTTTGCTTCAATTTAAATGTTTAATCACGTAATACAAGCGTGATTAGTGGTGAATGCACGCCACTGATAGAAGCTTCACTTTATGTAATATGTCTGCTTCAATTTTACACGATACACACCTTGAATAGAAAAACCCCTTCGTGTTGAAGGGGTTTTTATCATACGGACGAACCAATTGATAAACACCATCATCATTTTAACAATTTTCGAATGAATTTTAAAGCACTTTTTGTAGAAGAATAGCGAATTTTCATATCAAACGTTGTCGATTGAGACAAAATGCTTTTATAATGTGAAAATGCTTGAAAACTCTGCTCTCCGTGATAGCTGCCCAATCCACTTTGACCAACACCACCAAATGGTAAATACGGCGTTGCTAGATGATATACAACATCATTAATACAACCGCCTCCATAGGAAATAGATTGTGTCACTTGCTTTTGCAAATCTCGTTCTTCAGAAAAAACATATAGTGCAAGTGGTTTCGGATGACGCTGAACAGTTGTTATGACATCTTCTATATGATCATACTCTAATAATGGTAAAATGGGACCAAAAATCTCATCTTCCATAACAGCATCGTTCCATGTCACATCTGTCAGTACTGTAGGTTCAATTAATAGTTTATCTTGATCATAATTCCCACCTATTACAGCCTGGCCGTCCTCTAAAAATGAACACAATCTTTCAAAATGACGCCTGCTCACAATGCGAACATACTTTTCATTTTGCAATGGCTTCTCTCCATATTGTTCATGCACAGCTTTTCTCATTTCTTCTATGAATTGATCTTTAATAGAAGAGTGAACGTATACATAATCAGGTGCAACGCACGTTTGCCCCGCATTTAAAAATTTCCCCCATACAATTCGCCGCGCTGTAACATCAAGCTTTGCATCTTTATGCACAATACACGGACTTTTGCCGCCAAGCTCAAGTGTAAGAGGTGTTAATTGTTTTGCAGCTGCCTCCATAACAATTTTTCCAACTCCGACACTACCAGTAAAGAAAATATAATCAAACGGCTCCTTCAGCAAAGCTGTGCTCACCTCGGCGCCGCCTTCCATCACAGCGACAAACTCAGATGGGAATAACTCCGTTAATATTTTCGCAAGAACTTTAGAAACATTTGGTGTTAACTCTGAAGGTTTTAAAACAACCGTATTTCCAGCTGCAATAGCTCCAACTAACGGAGCAATCGCCAGTTGAAATGGATAATTCCACGGGGCAATTATTAACGTTACGCCATACGGCTCCGGAATAATTTTCCCTTTTGATCCAATATGAGTCATTGCCGTTTTCACACGCTTTGGTTTACTCCATTTAGAAAGATTCTTTATCATAAAAGAAATTTCTTTTAATGTATATCCAATCTCTGTTGTATATGATTCATGCTCTGATTTATTTAAATCCAGCTTTAGCGCTGCAAAAATTTCAGACTCATAGCGCTGAATGCTTTCATATAATGCTCGTAACTGTTGCTTTCTTTCATCTATTCCTCTTGTTTTCCCACTATAAAAGTAGGATTTTTGTCTTTCCACAATAGAAGCAATCGTCATAAAGCTTCCCCCCTTTACTTCACCATATATTATAATACATTTCTTGTTTCTTCTTATTAAAAAATGAACTGATATGTAAAAATTTATTATTTATGTTCCGTAACTACTCAGCCATACATTTCATTTAGAAGTTTGGTAATGAGTATAATTCCAGCGAAAATACGCTTACCTATAATTGCTGCCATGAAGATAAAAATGAACCTACACCTCGCTGCCTTTCTTTGTTTTCAAACTTTGCGTGTGGCAGGAAAAGGCCCTGACCGCTACTATACATAGCCAGCCCCTCTCGACCACTTAAAAAAATGCTTTTCTATCGTTTTTTCATAGAGTGACTGAGTAGTTACTATGTTCCTATAAAAAAAGCTGTTGAAAGGAATCCCCTTCAACAGCTTCTCCATTATTAACGATATAAACGAACTGCACCTGCAGAATTATCGTCTGCTTGTCCAACTACTTCAAATTTTAATCCAAGCTTCGGCACTTTACGTCCTGCATCTGGGATTAAGTTGTTCATATACGATTTAGAATCATCGAACTTCGTTACACCTGGTAGCCCTTTGTAATCAAATGTTCCGCGTGTTGGAGAAACAACTTTCCACGCTGGCGTTTGATCAAATGAGAACGCAGCATCTGCAATTTGGTATCGTGTGCTATTTGCAACAGTTGGTTTACCATTTAATGTTCCCACAATTGCATCTGGATGAGAATCAACAACACCTAAGAATCCCTCTCCAGGATGAACCCCAACCCAGTTATCTGTGTAACTAGAGTCTGCATACCATACAACAAGACCTGTATTATACACTGGACCGCGGCCATATTGTAACGCTTCATCAGCACCAGCATAGTTTCTCCACTCTAAATAGTAGTTATGCTTCTTCTTATCAAAACCGTTTGATACAACGAAGCCATTTAATTTTAATTTTGCATCGCCCTCTGCATCATCAGAGAACACAACATTTCCATCTACAGTTAATGTAGCATTATCAAGAGTAAAACCGTTCGGCGCTAAACCACCATCTGTAATATATTCAAATACTAATTTTACTTTTTGACCTTTAAATTGGCTTAAGTCATATGACTTGTCTATCCATTTACCGTCAGTTGTATCCATGTTGCCTTTCACACTTTCGTCACCAATTTTATCAACTAACGTTTTTGTTCCATCTTCCGCAACCGCATATACTTCAAGGAAATCATAATCCGCTTCAATTTCGTATAGCGTTTTGTAATCAAACTTTGCATTTGTTGCATTCGCTAAATCAAATAGCGGTGTTTCTAATGTCGTATGAAGATCGTCACCTTTTGTACTATAGTAGTACTGTTTACCAAATGCTGCTGGAATGCCTTTTACATCTTTATCTGGTAAGTTTACACGAATCAGACCAGGACGTTTTGTTTTTGAAACACTTTGATCTAAGTATGTCGCAAAACCGATACCGCGATTTAATTTATCGTAGTCAACGTCTACAATGTTTGCCCAGTTTCCACCAATGTTCTTTTGAAAGAACTCTTTGTTTTGCGGAGAGAAACTTGTTGGCGTTGTACCTGCAATGTTACCTGCCCAGCTGCCGCCGCTCATAATAGACCAAGATTGAACTGGTTCACCTGCACCAGTATACTGTGTATCATACTCATCAGGAAGACCTAAATCATGACCAAACTCATGCGCGAATACACCAACTGCTCCATCTTCTGGCTCAATTGTGTAATCGAACGCCGCCATTTTGCCGCCCCAATATGGAACTTTTGCTTCTGTACCTTCAACTGGATATGGTTTTGGTCCAATTGTCCAGCGGTGTGACCAAATTGCGTCATCTCCTAATTTACCTCCACCAGCTTCTTGTCCAACACCAGCGTGAAGTACCATTAGATGGTCAACAAGTCCATCTGGCTCATTTTTATTGCCATCACCATCCATATCATATTGATCAAACACATCAAAATCAGCTAAGTTTAAACCGCTATCCACTGCTGCTTTTAACGCATCTTTTACAAGGTCTCTTGGTCCTAACGGGCTCTTATTGTCATGACCACTGCCAGCATCATCCCCGTAATCCGCAGCTTTACCTGGAACTGTTAACCACTTTGTTACTGTTCCATCTACCGTATAACTACCACCGGATTGCTCTTCATAATACTTCTTAAATGTCTCAATTTTTGATCCATCAAATAATGTAAACGGCTCATCACCAAATAACATTTTCTGATAATGTTCTTGATTAAAATCATTTGTATACATATAACCAGGTTCTTGATCAATATTGTTATGTTTAAAATCAGCATATTCTACTAGTAATACAAGTACTTTATCTTTACGAACATCACCATTATATTGTTTTTGCTTCGCTGAACTAGTTGGTACTTTGCCGTTTAATCCCCCTTTAACCGGCTCTTGTCCAGCTACCGGACCACCAGCAGGCTGATTTGCCTTTTCTTTTGCATCCGCTTTTGTATCTTTAACTTTTTTCAAAAAGTTAGAAGCTTCTTGCGTAACATTATCCCCCGCTGCTGGTTCTTTTCCAGCATTTTCGCCTTTTTTCTTCTCTACGTATTTTTCAACTGCTTTTAATGTGTCTTCTTTCGACGCAGAATCACTAATTACACCGCGCTTTTTCAACGCTTCTGCTAAACGCTCCTCAGGAATTAAATGATCGTCGACTGGACTTGAAGGTACTACATTAGACGGTGTTGCCGCATAAACAGATTGGCCTCCAAACCCAAATGTGCAGCTAAGCACAGCTGTCGCCGCAAGCGTAGACAGCACTTTAAAAGGTTTTTTCTTCATCCCTATTCCTCCCCAAACTCAAATATGTACCAATGTTTTGATAATAATAAAAATTCTATAAATTCACAATATATTGTCTTAATTTGTAATGTTTTTGAAAAAATTCTTTATTAAATATAAATAAATATAATGATATTTTAATTTCAATAGAATATATTGATAAATATTTACAAAACTATTAAAATTTTTGTGTGTAATACAAGATATTAGCCTTGTTGGGTAATTTTTCAAAAATATATATGAATTTTACTTTTTTTAATGCAATTATAGTTTTAGATATTATAATAGTCTTAGTGCGTTTTTAGTTTTCTAGCTTTTATAACCGCAATTATTAGGGAGGCGTCATTTGTGCAAACTGATAACAAAGAAGTACTTGATTCAGAATGGATTGATTTATTGTTGGAAGCTTTAGATATGAATATTAGTAGTGCAGAAGTATCTAACTTTTTGCAACACGGAAATCAATCAGCACAGAACTAACCGACAATGTTTTCTTTAAAGAAAAATGTGTTATAATAAATTAAATCTTAGGTATACAGTAAGAAAGGTGCGCTAATATGATTGGAGAACGTATAAAACGACTGCGTCTACAAAGAGGCATCTCCTTAACAGAACTTGCCGAAAAAGCAGGCGTTGCAAAGTCATATATTAGTTCCATTGAACGAAACTTACAAAAAAATCCTTCGATTCAATTTCTCGAAAAGATTTCTAACGTTCTGCACGTTCCTGTTGATGTACTTCTTCATGATGAGCCATCTGAAGAATATACATTGGACTCTGAGTGGATAAAACTCGTTAAAGAAGCCATGCATTCTGGTGTTTCAAAAGACCAATTTCGCGAATTTTTAGAATTTAATAAGTGGAAACAAAAACAAAAATGATGCAGAGAGAGCGCTTTCTACGAAAGTGCTCTTTTTATTTGTATTATAAAAAGCGGAGGAAACCCTCCGCTTTTGTTATATTTCTTACTTCTCTTCGCCATCAGTTTGTGAAGCATTGAAAGTCCATTCTAAATTCAATTTGTCGCCTTGGAAGATATTTTGATCTTGTCCATTATCTTCAAACACAAATTGCACCCATAAGTAATCCTCTGAACCAGCTTTTAATCCACCTTCTTCACTCCATTCAGGAGCAAACACGTCTTTTGCAACTACATCTGGATCTACTTTTTGCAGGTCAGCTAATGTTGTTTCATAAACTGGTTCGCTTTGTTTATCCCAGTTCCAGATAAACTTCACTTTAATGTGCTTACCTAAATCTTCACCATTATTATCGCCTTTGCTATCAGTTACTGTATATTTAGTTGCTAGCTTTACATCTTTGATTGTTAATGAACCTTTATTTTGTAATAAAAATTCTTTTTTCACTGAATCGCCTGGTTTTAAGTTATCAATATCAACGATTGTTTTTGGATTAAGTGCAAGATCTAACGTACCAGCCGCAAATGTATTATTGGATACCTCTTTATCGCTAAAGTATGCAAACGTTCCTCCACCGATTAAAGATAAACCTAATGCTGCTGATGCTACTCCCATGCCTAACTTTTTCTTAAGACCCATTCTAAATTCCCCCAATTCTCTTTTTATTGTTAGCTCTTATGTAGATAAGAGGTGTAACTAATAAAATAATTTCTTCGTATCGACATAATCGTTACGCTTCTGCTACCCCATTATCTCTATGTATGTTCTTTAATAAGCTCCCTTGGGTTCATTATAAAGAACAAGTGGTATAGAAATAAAATCTCAAAAAGTTCTGTATTTTCTGCTTTTAAGTTGTTTTAATTTATTTTCCTGTCTTTTCCGTTACTTTTCTTACAATTTCTCTTTTTTTATACATATATAATGCTTTTCTTTATTTTCACTTCATAAGCATCCCTCATAAAAATATGCTATAAAAAAGGAAAAATATCTTATCTTTTTGCTTAAAAACTATGATCTTTCTTTATTGTATCTTGTGATGCATGAAATGTACATTTGAAATTCACTTTTTCACCTTGGAGCATATTTTTAGTCATATCCGAAGTTTATGTGTTACTGCTTTGTTTCCGCAGCTGCGTCTTCTTTATTTCCCTCTGGCTGTGCTGGCGCCGCTGTAATTGGTTGATTTTCCTTCAACTGTTCTTCATTCGTATGATTCTCCTGCTTTTTCTCTTCTTGTTTTGAAGGCTGTACAGGTGATATGTTCTGGACATTGTTTGCTTGTTTCTGTTTCTCTTCATTAATTTGTTTTTCTAATGCCCCGATGCGTTCATCTATCTTTTGTAACACTGCTTGTTTATCAACTTCACTGCAAATACTTTGAATTTCTGTAAAACCAGTTTGCACATACTTTAATACTTCTTGTGCAGAACCCTCTTTATTTTTCTTTGCATCTTCTACCGCTTTGTTATAATATGAGTCAATCTCCGTATAGTTAGTTTGCAGCGCTGTGATTTCCACCGTAATTGCTTCACGGCTTTGCTTCCATGTAACAAGCTTACCCTCTAATTCTGCAACAGTTTCATTTCCATTTGCTGCACGATTTATCACATTGTAATGATTGAAAATAGCTTCTCTATGTTGCTTTGCTTCCCCTGTTAACTTTTCAATTGCTTTTGGAAAAACCATTGCAGTTGATAAGGTTGCCTCTACTTTTTGTTGATTCAAAAAAGATGCTTCGGTATATGTCACTACTTGAGATCCCATATAAAAAGCCATAGAACATATGCATGGTAATATAAGTATATTCCTTACTTTCTTTGAGGATTTTTTCATATTCACACCTACCATTTGATGAATTTATATTCCTTATAAAGAATTATAACATTCTATATAAAGAACAAGACCATCTAATAAAGATAGCCTTGTAAATTTCTTAAACTTTATCTTTATTCATCAGCAGTTTGCTGCGCAGCAAATATCCACTTCAATTGAAGTTTATCGCCTTGGAATTCATTTTGATCCTTGTTATTATCAACAAATCCAAACTTCATTGTAAATTCATCCCGCATTAACGGGCAGTGAGACCCCCACTGATGGAAGTTTCACTTTATCAGATTTCCCTGCAGAAATACCCTTCTCATCTACACTATAATCTGTTTGAAGTAACACTTTTTTAATCTCATTCCAACTTCCTACTAAACTATATATATTTGTTAACTCTCAATAATTAAAGAGTATAACCATTTATACAGATTGTCCTGCATCGGAAGACTTGTTTTTCTTTTCAGAATCAATGCTGCGCAATGCTCCAAAAATAGTGACTACAGAATAACCTAACAATAAAACACCTGGAATGATTAATAACAACGCTGCTCCTGCTTTCGAATTTGCATAGTTTAGTAAATAACCAACATGCGGAACAGTAATATCTGCATACTTCCCTATTACATTTTCAGCAAGAACTGGGTTTAAATCAGGACCATTATTATTGTCCCCTTTTGTTTCATAGGCCACTTTTCCATTTATATTTTTCACATCAATAATGCGGTGAGTAACAATCCTCTTATCTTTCTCTTTAAACGTAATAACATCGCCTTTTTTATATTTTGAACCATCTTTCGTTGGTTCAATTGCAATAATAGATCCTGTTAAAAACGTAGGTTCCATCGATCCTGATAATACCGTCTTGAACTGGTATCCCATCACTGTTGGATCGCCGCCACTCGCCTTTGATGAAATAACAACAAACGCTAAAACAACCATAATCGTAAACAAAACAAAAGAAATGATATTACTAATAACTTTCCAAACTAACTTCATCTGTCTCCTTCCTTTCGTTGATTTCGTCTTTATATAAGCAAACTGCACAAAATATTCAAATTCGATGTTCTATTTAAAGAACTCACAAATATATTATAACGAATATTCAAAAAACACAATAAAAAATAGGCAAAATTCATTTACCTATTTTCATCGAGACAACTTCTTCTGTTTTTTACGATTCCAAAGAAATACCCCAATACTAAGGAAAATAAGAATACCTGCACCAATACCAGCCATTAGCTTATACGAAAAAGTAGACTTTGTTACACTACTCTCTTTCGGCTTCTCAAACATAACATCCTCTTTCGAAAGAACATTAATACTTTCTATCGTTTGATCATTTTTTTTAATATCTACAGTCCCAATAACATCACCGCGGCGAAGACCTGCTTTATATAAATTCGCCTCATCGACATGATTTTCTTTAAAAACAGCTTGTACATTTTTAGCTTCTCCTTGCTTTAATACAAGGTCAACACTTCGTTCCAATTCACCATTTACTGATTTATTCAAGTAAAGCATTTCCTTTGTCCAGTTGTTTTTATCTAACACTTGTTGTTTTGCAAATTGCGGAAATGCATAATCAGCAATCTTTCTCATGTCTTCATAAATTTCTGGCTTTTGCGAGGACATTACGACATTAATAATACGATTTCCATCTTTCTCATTTATTTGTACAAGTGTATTATGAGCTTCATTTGTAAAACCTGTTTTCCCGCCAATACAATTTGGATTTTCAAAATATTGTCCTCTATTAAAAATAGAAACAGTTTGTCTTGATGTTGTAACAGTTGTTCGCTTCGTATTCATTGCCGTCATGATTTCCGGGTGCTTCATCACACCTCTCGTAATCATCGCCATATCATACGGCGTTGTATAATGATTAGGATCATGCAGACCACTTGGCGTAACAAAGTGACTATCCTTTGCACCTAACTGCGCTGCCTTCTCATTCATCATCTTCGCAAAATTTTCTGGACTTCCTGCTACGTGCTCTGCAATCGCATACGCTACATCATTTGCACTTAGCACCATTAAAATCATAAGGGCAGTATCCCGATCTACCGTTTCCCCTGCTTGAAATTCAATTTGATAATTACTTTTCTCTTGTTCAAGAGCCTTTTGAGAAAAAGCAATTCGCTCTCCAGACTGCACATGCTCCATCAATAAAATACTCGTTAACACTTTTGTTATACTAGCTGGAAAAGCACGCTGATGCGCATTTTTGTCATACAAAACATCACCTGTTTTCGCATCGATTGAAACAGCAAACTGTCCAAACACATTCGGGTCTTGCAAACTTTCTGCATACAACTTAACAGGCGCAAGCAAAAATAACAAGCTTGCAATAACCAAAGCTGCAATTTTCTTAAAGCTAAACATGCCACTCTCCCTTTTCTTTACTCTATATATATACGTTATTTATTATAAAAATCAAAATGGAATATGAAACTACCTTTTTATTTGCCAATTTGCAGTATATCATAATTTTACAAAAAAAGACAGATTAACAATGTATAAAAATAGGAGGAATTACTCCTCCTTATCTTCCTCATCTCTTAAGAAATCTATGAAATTATTGCTAGCTTCCCCTTCTGTTATCTCATCTGTTATCCCTATAAATGACCAGCCCTTCGATTCAATCCATTGTATAAACTCATCTATAAATTCATCATGAGATACATCTACATCAAGAACTGCTCCATTAATAGAAATCGTTCTATACCTTGGTACATACATTTTAAACGTTTTTCTTACCATACATATCCCTTCATTTATACAAAATATTATTTATTATTTTATATAATATATTAATAGAATAGAAAAAATGAACTGTTAATCCGCCCTAAAAAATACTATATAAATACAAATTAAAAAAACGACATAAAAACCACTTTCTTTTTAACGAAGGACGAGAGCATCTGGCCATGCATAGAAGCGGTCGGGGCCCTTTTCTGCCACATGCAAGGTTTAAAACAAAAGGAGAAAGCAAATGGCGGTCATGTTGTACTCTGCATAACAGCGACTTATATGTTGAAAAATTAAAATAGATATATATAACTGAAAAAATCAACATAAACACCCTTTTCTTTTTAAGAGGGGACAAGAGCATCTAACCATGAATGAAACGACTATGTGTCCATTTCGCATTTATTTGCTGTGCCGCTTAATATATTCATCATAAACAGGTATTTCACTACCATTTCCAGCTCCAACTTTTGTACTGTTAAAAACATTCTCCACTTTTATTCCGTTTATTTTAACGTCTAGGTCGTGGACAATACGATGAACATATCTTAAAGCTTGGGTATCATGATTTTCCACTGCTATATTATGTAATTTTTCAGCCCGTTCTAAATCTTCTTTCAAACCATCCTTCGATAACGAAATAGCTTCCTTCAACGTAACGGAAATTAATTCAAAAGAACTTTTAGACTCCTCCCATGATGGGCTGTTCACATCTTCATATTTTTCGTATTTCTCCCAACCTGTTATATTGTTTAAATCGCTATGTATTTCTGTTATTTTTTGCGGAACATTTTTTGATAGATCCTCTTTTTTTATTTGTTCAGCATTCTCGGCTTTACTTTCTTTTTTATCCGTTTTATAAAACAGCTGTACGCCGCCAACTATTAATCCTACTAAAACAAGGCCTCGGGCAAAAAAAATCCCTTTTTTAAACATTGTGCCATGCTCCCCCTATACATCAATATCCTATTTATTCCATCATATCACATTTTCTAGAATATACCTTTTTACTACCTTATCATGTATAACGTATATGTTGATGTAAAATGAAAACCAACACCCTCCTGGTTATTTTTTGCAATATTATAAACAAAAAGTCTTGTAGAGTTCACATCATTTCATTTATAATAGAAACCATAAAATAACAGGGATGTTTACACATCACTATTTCATCATGATCCCGTAGCTCAGCAGGGAGAGCGCCACCTTGACAGGGTGGAGGTCGCTGGTTCGAACCCAGTCGGGATCATACAGTTAGTTATATCAAGGGTTTGAGTACGTTTCTTAACAATTAAAAATGTTATGGTCATTACCAAACCGGTACGACTAAACGGAAACCACTTCGCAAAAAATGCGGGGTGGTTTTTTTGTTGTTAAAATTTGCTGTCCTTGACTTCTTGGACGATCGAGAATTTAAGAATGTTACACCGAAAACGCTACAAAGCTATCGAGACATTCTGAAACAGTTTGAGGATTTCTGTTTAGAACATGATGTTATCAATGTTGAGGATATTACTACAAGTATTATGAAGCGATATATCTTGCATTATCAAAAGAAGGGGAACAACGCAACCACTACAAGCTCTAAGTTGCAACGTATTCGTGCTTTTCTTAATTATATGATTGAATGTGATGTCATTAAGAATAATCCTGCTAAGAAAATGCAGAAGGCACGAGAAATGGAAATAACTTATAATCATACGGAAAAGTTTCCCAGTTTTGATATACTATTAAGTGCAAAGGAGGTTTTTTTGAAGTTGGAAGAATTACCTTATTATTAAACTAACGAAGCAGATTAGTTTTGTAAGGAAGTCATTATCTATATTGGATTGGAGGAATTAAAACGTATATGGAACAAAAGATACTTGAATTACTTAACGAAATATATCCAGTGAATTTTATTAAAGTTGAATCAGTAACAAATGAAATGTATCGGTGTATTGCAGAACAAGGTAACTTCTTTGCTAGAATAACGAACTATAAAACATATGATGAACAGTTAGAAGAGGTTAAATATACAAACTTTTTATATAATGAAGGATTTTGTGTCCCGCCAGGCATATCTTCTTTAAACGGTAAATTAGTAGAAAAGATAACACTTGATAAGGACGTTTTAACTGTTTTATATAAGGCAGCTTCTGGTGTACACTTACCAAGAAGTCAATGGAATGCCAATGTATTAAAAGAATTAGGTCGACAAATTGGTAGATTACATCGTTTATCAAGGGAATTTGAAAATATAATGCCGGCTAAATATATCAACGATTGGCATGATAATGAGGAATATGATTTTCATAAATATATCCCTAAAGAAGAAAGTACTATTAGAGAAATTGCACATGAAGTTTTATCTACAATTAAAAATTTGCCAAAATGTCATTCTACATATGGTTTACTACACGGGGATTTATGGTTAGAAAACATATTAGTAGATAGTGATTCGAAATTGACAATGGTTGATTTTCAAGATTGCGAAAAACATTATTATATATTTGATTTAGCTGTTCCCATATATAGTGCGTTGGAGTATTCGTTTGTAGGGAATGGCAACATCGTTGACTATGGGCGTTCTATTACGAAAGCAATAATCGACGGATATCAAGAGGAAAATGATATATCTCCAGAGATGTTAGGGAAACTTTCGCTATTTATTAAATTAAAGGAAATATTTGAATATAATTTAATGCACATGTACTGGAATAAAGAGAGGTTAACTGAGGATCAAATACGAATAATGAACCACTTTAGACTAAGGATTGAACATAATTACTCTATTCTTAATATTTAATCAACTTTTGTTGTTAAACTAAAATCAATCATATTCGAGGGCATAACGTAAAATTTCCTGTGGCACTTGCTACACTTATGCAATAAACTAACCTCAAGGTTTAAGTGATAACGGTCTATAGCTATGATTGTTCCAGCACCATAATATTTATCTAACAAAGCTTGATAAGGCTAAACACCTTTTTCCAGTTCAAAGCATTCACTTTACATAGAGAAGCATGCATGATAGAGGCTAGGTAGCATTGCGAATTTCTTTATATGATGCGGCTTTGCAAGAACATCTTGTACGCAGAGCCTCCATGTCAAGCGACCACAGTTGTGCACAAATTCCCAAAAATGTGTTCATTTCTATCAGGTGGTCACACTCCTTATTCATTCTGATCAAGGTTGGCGCTATTAAATGAAACAATACCGTCATTCTCTCAATAACCATGGCATTACGCAAAGTATGTCGCGTAAAGGAAACTGTTACGATAACGCAGTGATTGAAAACTTCTTTGGCATCATAAAATCAGAATTTCTTTATTTAAAAGAATTTGAAAGTGTTGAACAATTTAAGCAAAAACTAGCAAAGTATATTGAATACTATAATCATAAAAGAATTAAGGCAAAACTAAAGGTCATGAGCCCGGTACAATACCGAGTTCATGACCCGAAAGTTGCTTAATGAAATAACCTGTCTAACTTTTTGGGTCACTTCACATTCGTATGATTTTTTCCTTGCACCTATTTCATTTCCGAACTCACTTCAATCAAAATATAACAAAGTACTTTTAGTGATGATCTCCATCTGCATATCTTGTAAATTCCGGAGTTTGTTGTTTTTCTACAGGTATTTGCACGCCAAATGTTAAAGTTAATACCGTTACCATCCCCATTAAAATAGTCATTGTTTTTTTCATTTCAATGCCTCCTTATCAACTGCTTTTTTTCTCGCTTGTGTACTTAAATAAAAATACTTACTAGCATTAGAATGGTTATCCTCTTGATAAAACTTAATCGCTAACTCTTCCATAGAGTCTTGCATATACGTATATAACTCTTCTCTTTCAAAATACTTAGCTCCTGCTAATACTACTTTTTCAAGTTTTTCAGCAGGAAGATCTTCATTCAGCGCATCTAAAATCATAAAACGATGCTGATATTCCTCATGTTTCAACTCATTACAAATTTGCAATCCTTTTTCAATTAGTTCTCTTACTATTTCATGTTCCTTAAGTTTAAAATGCTCTTTCGCTTTAACAAAGATAGCTTTATAATGTTTAGGCTTCTTCTCAACCACTTCAGAAAGATAACGAATTGCTAATGTGGAAAGATTTTGACTTGCATATAACAAACCAAAATTGTGTCGAACCATTAAAATATAATATTCTTCATCCATCTTTTGAAATTGATTCATCGCAGTTGCAAAATGTTCTTCTGCTAGTTCCCACTCCTTTAAATGGGTACAAGCTAAACCTAATAAATTTTCACAAAAAGCAATGTTTATTTCACATCCATTAAATTTACGATAAATCTCTTTTGCTTTACTAACATACTTAATCGCTAAAAGACCTTGATATATATCATAATAAAATGAACCTAATTTGTAATAGAATTCAGCCATTTCCAATTCGTCAGGAATACCCTTTAAAAATTCTTCTGCCTTATCAAAATGTTCGCTTGCCTCATTATATCTGCCCGTTGCACCCTTATGAATTGCTTTAAAAAAATGATAATAATAAGATAGAAACTCATCTTTTGGTATTTTGAAAGACTCAATCTTATCAAAGCTTTCTTGAGATAAACTTACATTATCAATTAAGTAACTATATCGAAAATCGAGAAGAGAATAATATAGTAGTAAATTCTTCCCCTCTAATGACTCCCGTTCTTCCTCTTTTAATTCTTGGATCATGCTATCAATCTGTTCTTTCATACAATGTGCTTTAGTAATGTTTCTTGAACGAATTTCAACATACCAATTATTCAATAACTTTGTAACTTTTTCGCTACCCATAGTTACCGACATATAAATCCTCCTCATCCATATTATGTATACCAACTTAATTTTACCAGAATTTTCTGTCTTCATGGACTTTATCCTTAGTTTTGTTGTTTCTAAACAAACGACAGAAAAATCAGAATTATTTATTTTACAAAACGATAAATATACGTTTTGTAATCAAGATAGTATGCGAAATTCATACAATATAAAAATAAGAAAAGCACATAAAGCGAAACCTAAGGGCGTTTTCTTGTGCTTTTTTCAACGGAACCGTCATATCATGTTGCTGCTGTTCTTGTTGTTTGCTATCATTATCACTAGAAGCGACAGTAATAAGGTTGCTCCAGTCTTCTTCATCAAACGGATCTAAATTTTCATTTAATATATTAGCTTTAACTGATTTCAATCCATAGCCTCTCATATCAAGACTAATTACACAGAACTGTTCAATTTCACAAGGACATGCTTGAAGCATTTCCTTACATATTTGACGAGCTTTCTCTTCATCGAAATCCAAACCAGATGTCAACTGTATCGCTCTTCTCTGACTTAAGTCTAATCTCTTCTCAAAATTCGCATTACATACCCCTGAAATGACGGAAATGTAATGCATTACTTTAAATTTTATCTTTCCCACCTGCCAATGCCTCAAAATTGTTTTGAGACAGCAGGAAAAACAAAGCCTTACTTAGTAATTTTCACACAACAAAAAACACTCAAATAATCGAGTGCTTAACTTTAAATATATAGCTATTAATCCAATATTAGAGTTAAGAATCCCATGCTTGTATTTACGGGGAGTATTTACCGCTTACAAATCCCCTATTTTTGTATACTTTTATTTCTCGTACATCCAGTAAATATTTCCCCATTTTTTCTTCAATTATACTCAAAACATTCTCTCGTGAGCATGTCTACAGGAATACTCACTATTAGCCTCTGCTTTTATAGCATTCTCATTTAAAATTCCGTTAATATTTACTGTTATATCTTTACTAAATTTATTAAGAATTTCATCAACTTCTTCTTTTGTATATGAATCTTTTTTTCCAATTTCTTGACTATATTCATCTACTGTTTCTTCACTAATTTTACTAACGCTTTTTAGTACATTAGGGTCTAATTTAGCATCCACTTTTTTTACATTGGCTGATATTTCGTGTAACACATAAGAAACTTGATTGTTGACTCGTTGATTGTCGCTATCTTGTTTAAGTGCAATGAAAATAGCTACAAGAGCTAAAGCTATTGATACTGCACTAGATATTATAGAAAAATTGGCTTCAATGTGTACATAATCAAAAACATTAGCTATTAGAAAAATAATTATCACAATTAAAATCCCTGCTAACCAGGTCCAATCCCTATCTCCCCATTTTTTATTGCCCATAAATTATCACCTCTCCAAAATACTATGCAACAATCCAGAATATTTACCTATGTTTTTTCATTTACCTATCAAAGAAAATAAAATACGCTATCTAATCAGATAACGTTTTTAACCTGTCCTCTATTTGTTCTTCTGTAATTCCGCTGTATCGTAATGTAATCAAAGAATGACTATGATTTAATATCTTTTGCAACTCGGTTACATCTTTATGTTGTTTATAGTACCAATATCCAAACAATTTCCTTAAACTATAATTACAGACCCGCAAAGTCTGCTGCTTTATTTAACTGGCAATATGCTTGCATTAGTGAGATCGCTTTGTCTCCCTTGCATGATGAAAACAGCCACTCACCATCAATGATACAACCATAATCGCTTATCCACGATCCTAATATATGTAAAATTGAAACAATCCAATTAAGAAAGCTAATTGAAGCTTGGGGAAAAGCGCAAAAATTTTATAAAGATAACAACTAAAAGAAAAGCAGTTTCTATGAAGTGATCTGCATAAAGTTAGACAAATTAATTAAGCTTCTTCTTGGGCATGGGCTCGGTATTTGTACGAGGCTCATGCCTCTTAATATCCTTTTCTTTTAATTCTGTTGTGACTATGGTATCCAATTTTTATTTTTATAGGTGATACAATTCTACAAGGGTAAACTTTTTCCTCATTCAAGGTTGAGATGATTATTGAGAATGAAGAAAATGCCACTACTTATCCACAATACACAAAAAGATAGTGAGGTTATATCAATGAAATATTCATATGAATTTTGGCATCATCCATTTGGTGGGCTAAGAATTCGTTTACCAAATGAAATTTCTTTAGTCTCAGATTTGTTAGAAGACGATATCCATAGTGAGCATGGTCTGCAATATCTTAATAGAGTATTAAATGGCGAAGTTAGCCATCTTGAAATAGGTGGAAATAGCTGCGATTTGAAAATACAAGCAGATTATACTAAAATTGTTCATCGTTATTATGAAGAAAAAGAGAATACTTGCGAAATTGAAACGATTGAATTAAAAAACTTGATGGTAGTATGGCTTGCAGAGTATGAAAATTACTTACAAAACTGTAATTCCAACTAGTAGCATACGATAGGACGAAGTTTTCGGTGAACGTCTCTGTCAGCGGGATGTACCTATTTCAAATAGTATTAATCAAGTTTCTTCTATAATAAAAAGATCCGGTATTATGTACTAACTATAGCTTAAGGGTATAAATTAATTTTTACTAGACAAGCATACACTCATTTTTAACTTGATCACATAAAATGATAAAAAGAGTAAATGAGGAGATGCATAATATTGCCGAAGCCAGCTTATGGTTACGTTACACTTGTGGGTAACAATCCTATAGAGGTCAAATCAGGTGCAAACGTAATATTTAATAGAAATGGCCCATTAAATCATATAGTGTTTACCCCACCTAGTGACACCCTAATAATACCTAAACCAGGAGACTATAAAATCGAATTTATATTATTAATTGATGGTCCTGCTTCTATTTCAGTATATGGTTTAATTTTAAATAATTCTTTAGTAGGTGGGCGACTTACTAATTATGGTATACAAAGACAAGTGGATGGAGCGAGTCTAATGCTCACCGGACAAGCTATTATCAATATTCCTAGATGTTCAATACTACAACTTAGAAATATAGGACCGACTACAAATGTGTTACTCCCAATTCTAAGCGGACAGAAAATTAATGCTGCATCATTAATTATTGAGAAGCTTAGCTAGTGAAATTTATTTACGCAGCAGGACAAGCGCTAAAAAAGTGCTTCGTGTTAAACATATAAAAGCGATAAAATAGCTATTAGATCGCTAATTCGAACTCAGTCGGGATTATACAAAATAAAAAGCCTCAATCCTTTTATTTTGAAGGGATTGGGGCTTTATTCATTCAGGCTTCATTTTAAGCTTGATTCTCCTAATTCAGGTTAAATTTAATCTATTTGATCTTAACTTTTCTATCCAACTAAGTGTAGTCTATCCAGATATAAAGTATTAAAAATCAAGGTTATTGCATTCCTGGGAATCCTCCCATACCTGAACCTGGAAATCCTCCCTTGCCCATGCCCGGGAATCCTCCCATACCCATGCCTGGAAATCCTCCCATACTCATGCCTGGGAATCCTCCCATACCCATGCCTGGAAATCCTCCCATACCCATGCCTGGAAATCCTCCCATACCCATGCCTGGAAATCCTCCCATACCCATGCCTGGAAATCCTCCCATACCCATGCCTGGAAATCCTCCCATACCCATGCCTGGAAATCCTCCCATACC